>CBHYLO010000229.1:0-6905 GCA_966128675.1 uncultured bacterium
TCAAGCTTGAAGCTCGAGGGTCCGCCTCATCGTTTCACGCCGTTCCGTCCTCCGCCGTCTCGTCCTCCGCCGTTCCGTCCTCCGCCTCACCCGATCAACAGACTCTGCCCCCCATCCACGAACACCTCGGTGCCGGTGATGTGGCTTGAGCCATCGGACGCGAGGAAGAGCACCAGGTCCGCGACCTGCCCGGCGCGTCCCGGCTTCCCGTCGGTGAGCGGGATCTCGCCGGCGGGATACTCGGCCGGCTCCTCCTCGCGCTCGACGTCGCGCTTCTCGGTGTTCTCGTCGATGCTGGTCGCGATCGCGCCCGGGCAGACGACGTTCACGCGCACGCGGTGCTTGGCCAGCTCCAGCGCCAGCATCTTCGTCATCGCCACCTGCCCCGCCTTGGAGGCCGAGTAGGCGGTCGCGCCGGTGTTGCTGAAGACGCGCGTGCCGTTGATGCTCGCGCACACGATCACGCTGCCGCCGCGCCGCTTCAGGTGCGGCGTCGCGTACTTGATGGTGAGGAAGGTGCCGAGGAGGTTCGTGCGCAGCGTCGACTCGAACTCCTCGGGCGCCAGCTCCTCGATGGGCGCCCAGACGCCGTTCACGCCCGCGTTCGCGAAGACGACGTCGAGCCGCCCCCACGCCTCGGCCGTCGCGTCGGCGGCGCGCCGCATCGCGGCCGCGTCGGCGACGTCGGCGACCTCCACGCGCGCGGTGCCGCCGGCGGCGCGGATGCGCCGCGCCACCGCCTCGAGCTCGGAGGCCGTGCGTCCCACCAGCGCGACGCGCGCGCCCGCGCGGGCGAGTCGCTCGGCCGTGGCGGCGCCGATGCCGGAGCCGGCGCCGGTCACGAGCGCCACGCGGTCCGCCAGCGCCTGTGCGTCATCCTGCATCGGGTCTCCTGGGTTCGGGGCCCGACGCGTGGTGCAGGGCGCAGGCCGAGGGCGCGGGGCGCGCGCGGGGCGTGCGCGGGCCCGCAGCCGGGCGCCACGGGCGCGCCACCGCGCGGACGCTCGCGCGGTCGTGCTCTGGTTGCCGCCGGAGCGCGCCGCTATCGTACGCGCATGGCCGAGTCTCCCGTCCAGCTGCTCCGACTCCACGCGCGGCACGCGCCGTTCAACGCCCGCGGCCTCGCCGCGCACGCGACGGCGCTCGCCGACGCGGCCGGCATCCGTCCCACCAACGCCTCCGCCCGCGCGGCGCCGAGCGCGCGCGCGGTGCGGTTCTACGTCGCGTCGGGGCTGCTCGACCGCCCCGAGGGCACCGGCACCTCCGCGACGTACAACTACCGCCACCTACTGCAGCTGCTGGCGATCAAGATCCGCCAGCGCGAGGGGCAGACGCTGGAGGCGATCAAGAAGGAGATGCGCGAGGTCACCGGCGACGCGCTGGAGCGCCGCGTGGCCACGTCGCTGGCGCCCGCGCTGGTGACCAACGGCGCCGGCATCGCGCCGCGCGAGGACGACGGGCCGGCCACCTGGCGGCGCGTCGCGGTCGCGGACGGGATCGAGCTGCACGTGCGCGACGACTCGCCCGCGGCGCGCGAGGAGGCGCTGCTCGCGATGCGCGAGGCGGTGCGCGCGGCGCTGGGACGGCCCGAGCTGCGCTGAACGACGGCTGAGCGTCGCCCGACGCGGCGCTCAGCCCCCGCCGTCCGCCCGCGCCAGCGTGACCACGTGGTCGCCGATGCGGCGGCCGTGCAGCTTCCCGCCCTCGATGTCGCTGCGGTAGTGGATCGCGCCGTAGAGGCGCGAGATCCCGGCCTCGTCAGACATCGTCGCGAACTCGGTTGCCGACGCCGGGAAGAAGTGGCCCAGCACCGACGCCGCCGCGGCCGAGAAGGTCGAGTGGCCCGACGGGTAGGCCGGGAAGTTCGGCAGCCCGATCATCGTCTTGATCGTCGGGTCGAGCTGCGACGGGCGCGGGTTGTAGTACTGGAACTTCACGCTCCAGCAGCCGACCGCGGCGTCGTGCATCGCCATGTTCATGAGCGCGAACACGCGCGCCGCCCGCACCTCGCTCAGCCGCGCGTCGCGCACGTGCTCGGCCGCGATGTCGTTCCAGTGCCCGGGCGGCGTGTAGGTGCCGGCGCCGTCGTTCCACTTCATCGCGATCGCCTGCTGCTCGCGCGTCAGGTGCTCGGCCACGCGCTTCACCTCCGCGAGGTCCTCGCGCATCCGCTCCGACGACGTCGACGGCGGCGGGCCGGGCGAGGTGGCCGCGAGCTCCGCGGCGGTGAAGGTCCACGCCTGCGTGTTGCCGAAGTTCGGCAGCATCGGCGGGCGCGCCGGCGACTCCTGGCTGAGCCACGCCACCTCGCCGCGCGCGACGGCCGCGCTGGCCATCCCCTGCCAGAGCGCCGTCGTGCCGCCCGCGGCGCCCATGCCGTCGGCGCGGGCGCGGGCGATCACCAGCGCCGCGATCGAGCGGCCGAGCGCGAGCCCCGCGGCGACGTCGCTCGCCGTCGCGCGGCCGGAGAGGAGCGCCGCCTCGCGCTGCGCCGCCGCCTGCCGCGTGATCTCCTCGACCGAGCCGGGGAAGAGGAGCTTCAGCACCTCCGCCGTCACGCCCGCGAGCACCGCGTCCTCGGACGGGTAGGCCGGCAGGTCGCCCGGCGGCACCAGCGTCGTCACGCCCGCGTCGAGCTTCGCGGGCGACGGGCGGCCGTAGCGGAACTTCCAGTGCCACGCCGCCTTCAGCGCCTCGTACTGCGCGACGCTGACGTACGCGTAGGCGCGCGCCGCGTAGGGCGGGTTGGCGAACGGGAACTGCGGATCGGCGAACGGGTTCTCCGCGTCGGGCACGGGATAGCTGCCGTCGGGGCGCGGCACGGGCGGCAGGTTGTAGCGCGCGACCAGCTCGCGCATCACCTGGTTCCACCGCAGCACGCCGCCGCCGCTCCAGTGCGCGACGTTGGCGCGCTGCGCGTCGGTCATCGCCGCCTGCGCGGCCTTCACCGCGGCCACCTCGGCGCGATACGCGTCGCTCGTGACGGCGGCGGGCGCGGCGACCGCGACCTGGTCGGGCGCGCCCAGGACGAACATGCGCCACGTGCCGGCGGCGGCGTCGATGCTCGCGGCCTGCAGCGGCGGGAGGATCTCGGTCGGCTCGACGTGGCGGTCGCAGGAGAGCAGCGCGAGCGCCGCCAGCGCGACCCAGCGGCGGGCGCGCTCAGAAGCGGCGCGCATAGGCCACCCCGCCGGTGAGCGTGGTCGCGCGGCCGACGTTGCGGCCGGCCACGGTGCGCGCCCCGCCCGCCGAGACGGAGAGCGCGGAGAACACGGGGAGCGCCCAGGCGACGCGGGCGGCGACGCGCGTGAAGTCCATGCGGTTGGAGACGAAGGGCATGTCCTGGCGTCGGATGTCGCCGCCGCCGAGCGTGCGCTGGCCGACGAGCGAGACGGGGACGGCGAGGCCGCGGCCGCGCCAGCCGGCGCTCACGACGTAGTCGAAGACGTCGGGCATCGCGACCTCGTCGCTCAGCACCAGCCGCCCGTCGGTGTAGTAGGCGGGGCGGTCGAGGCGCACGGTCGACCGCCACGTGTGCCCGGCGGAGCCGTCGGCGAACCAGCCGCTGCGGTCCTCGACGCGCAGCGTGCCGCGCGCCTGCGCGGTGCGGCTCCCGAGGCCGATGGACATCGGGAGGAAGTCGGGCGTGTAGTCGCTCGTCGGCGCGCCGGCGCCGGCGACGACCAGCCCGCGCAGCGTCGCGCGGCCGCCGAGGCCGGCCTGCAGCACGCGCAGCTTGACGGCGACGTTGAGGTCCTGGAAGCCGGACATGCCGCGCAGCACGCCGTCGGTGACCTCGGTGCGGACGTAGGGGAGCGACGCGACGAGCGTGACGCGGTCGGTGAGCCCGTAGCCGGTCCACAGCGTCGCGCGGCGCGTCGTCAGCGTGCCGATGTTCTCGTTGCGGCGGAGCAGGGTGCCTTCCCAGTACTGGTCCCACCGCTCGTCGTCGTACTCGACGCTGGCGGCCAGGGTGCGGGCGGGCAGGAGGACGCCGTCGCCGACGCCCTGGGCCGCGGCGGGCGGCGCGAGGAACCCGAGCAGGAGCAGCGCACGCCGGGCGGCGCGCGGGCACGCGGAAGGGCGCGGACGCATGGGTGGGGCGGCGGGGACGGCGACCGGGGAAGCCCCGACGGGGCAGCGCTATTGTGCGGTCCGGTGTCCGCGTCCGTCCAGAGTGGATCGGCGTCCCGCGGCGTTCCCGAACGCTCAGCGAACGCGCTGCGCCGGTTCGATGGCTGCAGCGCGCGCCAGGAAGTCGCGCACCGTCGCCGCCCACTCATCCGCGCGCTCGTCGTGCGGCAGGCTGCCGGACGCGAAGATCGCGACCTCCGCATCGGGGAGGAGCGCGCGGTACGCGTCCAGCTCCGCGGACGGGACCTCGCGCGCGTGGCGTCCCCACGTCAGCAGCACCGGCTGCTCCAGCCGCCGGAGCGCGTCGCGGACGTTGAGGCCGAGGGCCATGCCGACGAACGCCGCGGGCGCGAAGCGGGCGCCCGGCTGGTGCGCGGCGGCGTGGTGCGCGTCGACCAGCGCGGGCGTGACGTGCGCCGCGTCGGCGTAGGCCTGCGCGAGGAAGAAGCGCAGGCTGGGCCGGCTCACGAGCGCGTTGAACAGCGCGGTGCCGACCAGCGGGCTCTCGAGCAGCGCGCGTGCGGCGTCGTTGGCGGGGGTGGGCGGGGTGGCGAGGTGCGCGACGCCGGTGGGGCACACGAGCGCGAGGGCGGGGAAGCGGCGCGCGTCGCGGGCCGCCAGCGCCACGGTGTACGCGCCGCCTAGCGAGCTGCCCACGAGGGCGCACGGCTCGCCGATCACGGCGCGGGCGAACTCGTCGAGCAGGGCGACGTACAGGGCCGCGGAGTATCGCGCGGCCGGCCGATCCGAGCGTCCGAAGCCGAGGAGGTCGAGCGTCCAGACGGTGTGGTCCGCGGCGAGGGAGGCGACGACGTGGCGCCACTCGTGGCTCCAGGCCGCGGCGTGGACGGCGTGCACGAGCAGCACCGCGGGGCCCGCGCCGCGGCGCGTCCAGGCGATGCGGTGGCCGCGCCAGTGCCACGTGCCGGCCTCGCCCCCCAGCGGGTTGGCGAGCGGGCCGACGCCGTGCTCCGCGACCGCGTTGAAGAGCGCCGCGGCGCCGAGTGCCGCACCGCCGGAGAGGGCCACCGTTCGCCACCGCATCGCAGGATATCGTGGTCGGGGTGTGGTGGGCGTACCGCGCGCACGCGTCGCGGTGCCGTGTCGCGCGAGCGTCGCGTTGCGCGCGCCCGGTGCGCGGCGCAACGTGCCGCCATGCTGCTGCCTGCCCGCAAGTCGCCGCTGCTGCTGCCGCTGTACGCCCGCTACGGCCGGCGCCTGCTGCGTCGCGCGTTCGCGCGCGTGTGGGTCGGGGGCGCCCCGTGGCCGGACGCCGGCGCGGGCCCGGCGATCGGCTTCCTGAACCACAGCGCCTGGTGGGACCCGATCGTCCTGCTGCTCCTCTCGCACGACGTGTTCCGGTGCGACGGCTTCGGCCTGATGCAGGGCGAGCAGCTGCGGCGCTTCCCGTTCTTCCGGCAGATCGGCTGCTTCGGCGCGACGGGCGACGGGATCGACGACGCGCGGGCGGTGGCGGCGCACGCGGCGACGCTGCTGCGCGGGGCGCCGGGGCGCACGCTGTGGATCTTCCCGCAGGGCGCGCTGCTGCCGGCGCGCGCGCCGCTCGCGTTCCGCTCGGGGCTCGCGCGGCTGGAGCGCGCGGTGCCGGAGGCCGTGGCGGTGCCGGTGGCGCTGCGCTACGAGCTGCGGGCGGAGCAGCGTCCGGAGCTGTTCGTGCGCGTGGGCGCGCCGGTGCCGCCGGAGTCGGGGCCGGCCGCGCGGATCGGCGGCGCGACGCACGGGACGCACGGGACGCGCGCGGCCGCGCACCGCACGCGGCGGCTGGAGCGCGCGCTGCGCGACGAGCTGGCGCGGCTGGACGACGACCTGCTGGATCCGTCGCCATCGGGGTATCGCGTCGTGCTGGAGGGGCGCGGCTCGCTGAGCGCGATGTGGGAGCGCACGGCGGGGCGGCTCGTGCCCGCGCGCGACGTCGCCGACGTCCACGTGCAGCGCCGGAATCGCTAGGCCGTCCCGCCCACACAACACCCTTTCCCCACCTGCGGGAGCGGCGCTAGCGATCGCGACGGGCCGGGGCCCGCCGTCGTACCGGAGCTGATGCGGCGCTAGTGGAGCGTCGGGACCTCCAGGCGCGCGGACGGCAGCGTCGACGCGGGGATGAGCGCGGTGGCGACGCCCGCCGCGGCGGCGAGCCCCGCGATCGTCGCCAGGTCCACGGGCTTCTCGAGGAAGTGCGTGGCGCCGAGGCGCAGCGAGGCGTGGCGGTTGTCGGCGTCGGGGAACGCGGTGAGGACGATGACGGCCGCGTCGGGCGAGAGCATGCCGGAGGCGGCCATGACCTGGAGCCCGCCGTCGCGCTTCCCGCCGAGCCGGATGTCGGTGACGATCAGGTCGTAGGCGTGGCGCGCGAGCGCGGCCCGCGCGTCGTCGAGCGTGCCGGCCGTGTCGACCGCGCTGCCCTCGACGTCGAACAGCTCCGCGAGCACGTCGCGGATGCACTGCTCGTCTTCGACGATGAGGACCTGGCGCATGGGCGGCTGCGGGCGTCGTGCTGCGGGCGGCGGATCGACCGGGGTGGTCGCCGCACGGCCATCCCCAAGGCGACATCCGGGCCGCGTCGGCGGTATTTCCGAAGTGCTTGCGCGCCTTCGGGTTGCGCGTTCGTCGCGGCTCACGGCGCAGGGATCGACCGTCCGGATTCCGGACGACGGCCCGCCGGGGTGACCGGAAATCGGGCAGTGCACGGCTGCGGGCGGCGGGCTGCGGATTCGCTCCGTGCGCTCGGCCGCCGGTGTCGCGCCTCGCCTGAC
>CBHYLO010000230.1:0-6892 GCA_966128675.1 uncultured bacterium
GCCTCGCCGCCGTCGGCGCCGATCACCAGCACCGGCGCGCCCGCCGCGTCGAGCATGGCCGCGAGCGCCGTGCCCTGCGCGGCCGCGTGCGCCGCGTGCGCCAGCATCGCGCGGTGCGCGGTGCGCAGCGCCGGGAGCAGCAGGCCCAGTCGCGCCGTGTCGTCGGCGCGCGCGCGGCCGGCGCGGTCGTAGCCGACCGGCAAGAACAGCTCGGCCGAGCCCTCCTGCGAGGCGACGGTCGAGAAGTCGCGCATCCCCGACGCGACGAGGCCCTCGTTGTAGAAGAGCGCGCGGCGCTGGTCGAGCCCCTGCTCCGCGAGCACCGCGGCGTTCTGCGCCTCGTTCCAGATCGCGAGCCCGCGCCGCCGCCGCGTCTCGAGCATCACGGTGGTGATGTCGCAGTGGACGATGAACTGCCCCGTGCGCGGGTCGGCGTTGAGCAGGGTGCCGATGCGGTCGCGGCGGGTCGCGCCCATGCTCTCGGAGAGCACGCGCAGCTGCGCGCCCTGCGGGAGGCCGAGGGCGACGTTGGCGCGCGGGAAGAGGGGCTGCACGCGCGCCTCGACCTCGCGCCACCAGGCCAGCGGGTCGACGGCGGCGGCGGGCGCGAGGAGCGCGTCGGCAGCGTCGTTGAGCTGCCGCGCGTCGCGGTCGGTGAGACGGAGGGTCACGCGGAGGGCCGGCCGACGGGAGGGATCGGTCGAAGATAGGACGGCGTCGGGCGTCGGCAACGTGGGCGCGCGTGCGCTGGGGCATGCGGAGGTCCGCACCGGGGGCGATCGGCACGCGCCGGGCGTCGCGCGGCGGGGCAATCCCCGCGGCCGTGCTTGCACGAACGCCGTTCGCGTTGCACCGTGGCAACAGGTCTCCACTTCGGGAGGCCCCCAACGCCTGGCGACCCCCGGCCGCCCTCTTCGGAGGGTGGCAGGGGGCCGCTTGCACATCGTTCATCCGCAGACACTTAGCGCCCGCAAGCGAGCCAAACGTTCCCGTGGCGTGACGGAACTGAAATCATTATGGTGTTGCGCCGTCACATCGTCGAGGCACGTTCGGTGCGGTCCCGGGAGAGCCGCCCTTCGGCTCGATGGGACGGCGACCCATGGGTTGGTAGCAGTCAGACCGTTCCACGGAGGAGGAGCGTATGAGATCGAGAGGACTGGCTCGTGCTCTGGCGATCGCCACCGGCGTGATGGCGATGAGCAGCACGGCGGTCGAGGCGCAGGTGTTCGACTACTTCACGACGGGCTACTTCAGCAGCCCGTTCGGGACGTGCAACCAGGGGGCGGGCGGCGCCGCCGCCACCGTCACCTGCACGGGCGGCGGCTTCACCCTGACGTACAACGGCCAGACCGCGTCGGGCGTCGGCTACCTCTCCGGCAGCCAGATCGAGCTCGGGGACTTCATCCTCTCCGGCGCCGGCAACGTCACGGTCCCGCCGGCCACGGTGAACTTCACCCTGCTCATCAACCAGACCATTCCGACCCCGGGCGTCGGCACGCACACCGGCTTCATCACCGGGACGGTCACCGTCGGCGGCGGGCCGAGCTTCAGCTCCCTCGTCTGGTCGCCGAACGAGATCTCCATGATCGGGCCGGTCACCTACGACCTGATCTTCGACCAGGGGACGTCGGGCATCCGCATCCCGGCCCCGCCGGGCGAGGCCACCGTGAAGGCGATCGCCACGGTGAACGTCATCCCCGAGCCCTCCACGTACGCACTGCTCGGCTCCGGACTCCTCGGGCTGGCGGGCCTCGCCCGTCGGCGTCGCATGACGGCCTGACCGCGGCCCGATCGCGGTCCGACCACCAGCACCATGGCCATCACGCACCACCGCCCGATGTCGCCCGCAGCATAAGCGGGGGTCGGAACGGTGTGGCCCGGAACGGCGTCGTCCGCAGCGCGGACGGCGCCGTTCCGTCGTCCGGGAGCCCCGCGACGGCCCCCATGGGGCGGGGCCTGGGCAAAAGATAGGACGTTTCGTCCCATGTACCCCCCAGCCGGCTGGGTCATTCTAGGGTCGCGGCGCACCACGGCCGCACCGGATTCCCCCCACGCGAGGCCGCAGATGACACCGCGGCCACCCGCGCGCCGTAGACCATCGGCAGTCCCCGCGACGACGACCAATGCCGACGACCCTGACGACCCCGCGCTCCGCCACCCGCCACGCCGACCACGCGCCCGCCGCGACCGGCGCGACCGGCGCTACCGCCGTGCTGGCCGACGCCACGACCCTGCAGCGCCTCGAGCGGACCCTCCAGACCCTGCTCGCGCCGCTCGACTATCCCGACTGGCAGACGTGGCAGGTCGCCGTGCACGGGCGCCTGCTGGAGCTCACCGGCGCGGACTCGCTGTGCGTCTTCACGCCGCTGGCCGAGGGGCCGGGCGCGTGGTACAGCCCGCACATGTCGGAGGAGGCGATGGTCGCCTACGGCCGCCGCGTCGCCGCCGACCCGTCGTGGGAGCTGGTCGAGACGCGCTTCGCCGCCCTCGGCACCGACATGGCGCACGAGTCCGACCTCTACACGCGCGAGGAGCTGGAGGCGCATCCGTTCTACCGCGAGTTCCTGCTCCCGAACCACATCCACGACCTCACGGTCGCGGGCGTGGAGTTCGGCGGCGCGATGCCCGCGCGCCTGCACTTCTCCAACCGCGCGCCGCGCGGCGAGGCGTGGGAGGCGCGCCGCGGCGCGCTGATCCGGGCGATCCTCCCGGCGTTCCGCGCCGCGCTCGGGCTCTGGCGCCAGCTCGGCGAGCGCCGCGCGGAGCTGTCGCGCATGATGGACGCGCTGCCGCAGGCGGTCTTCCTCTACGAGGCGTCGGGCACGCTGCTGCACGCCAACCCGGGCGCGGCGCGCCTGCTGGACGGCGGCGGCGACGCGGAGCGCCTGCGCGCCGAGGCGCAGCGCGTCGCCTGGTCGGTGGGCGCGATGGCGCGCCGCGCCACGAGCGGGCTGGTGACGGCCGGCGCCCGCGCGCAGGTCGCGAACGCGGCGTCCGCGCACGACCGCGAGCTGCGCGTCGGCGCGCGCACCTTCCGCCTGCACGGCGCGATCGCGCCGGCGTGGATGCTCGGCCGCGAGCCGGGCGTGCTGGTGACGGTCGAGTCGGCGGTCGCGCGCCCGCTGACCGACACCGAGGTGCGCGAGCGCTTCGGGCTCACGACGCGCGAGACCGAGGTCGCGCGCCTGGTCGCCGACGGCCTGTCGAACCAGGAGATCGCCGACCGCCTGGGCGTGAGCTTCTTCACCGCCCGCAACCACGTCGAGCGCCTGCTGCCGAAGATGGGCGCGTCGAACCGCGCGCGTGTGGGGGCGATGCTGCGCGGGGAAACCTGACAGCTGAAAGCTGCGGTCTGGGGGGGGCGGGTCGCAACCCCGCCGCCCCCCGCGGTGGGGTCTGGGGGCGGCGGAGCGACCCCGGCCCGCCCCCGTCTTTCGGACCCCCCCCCCGCAGTCCGCAGCCCCCGTCAGTCCCCCGCCTGCGGCACCGGCTCCGGCGCGGCGCGGTGTGGCGCCGGCTCCCGCTTCCGGAAGCGCGCGCCGAGCGCCGTCCGCCAGCCGTCGAAGATCTCGTAGACCGTCGGGATCACGAACAGCGTCAGCAGCGTGCTCGTGATGGTCCCGCCGATCACCGCGCGGCCCAGCGGCGCGCGGAAGTCGCCGCCCTCGCCGCTGCCCAGCGCGACCGGGATCATGCCCGCGATCAGCGCCAGCGTCGTCATCAGGATCGGGCGCAGCCGGATCGCGCCGGCCTCGATCAGCGCCTCGCGGATGGGGAGGTCGCCGCGCTCGTGCGTCCACTTCGCGAAGTCGATCAGCAGGATCGCGTTCTTCGCCACGATGCCCATCAGCAGGATCACGCCGATGAGCGACATGATGTTCAGCGAGTCGCCGGTGAGGATCAGCGTCAGCACGACGCCGATGAGCGACAGCGGCAGCGAGAGCAGGATCGCGATGGGATCGAGGAAGCTGCCGAACTGCACGACGAGGATCAGGTACATCAGCATCACCGCCACGCCGAGCGCGGTGAAGATGCTCCCGAACACCTCGGCCTGGCTCTCGACCTGACCGCCGGCGACGACCTCGTAGCCCTCCGGCAGCACGAGCCCGCGCATGCGCTGGTTCACGCCGGCGGTGACGGCGCCCAGCTCCGCGCCCTCGAAGTTGGCGCCGACGGTGACGACGCGCGCGCGGTCGGCGTGGTCGATCTGCGCCGGCCCGAAGCCCGGCGTGATGCTCGCGACCTGGCCGAGCGGCACGACCGCGGGCCCGCCGCCCGGCCCGGCGCCGGGGAGCACGAGCGGGATGCGCTGCAGGTCGGCCGGGCTCTCGCGCGCGCCGGGCGGGAGCCGCACGCGCACGTAGCGCGTCTCGCCCGTCGGATCGACCCAGTTGCCGGCGTCGACGCCCGCGAACGCGGGGCGCAGCGACTGCGCGATCTGCCCCACGCTGACGCCGAGCGCGCCGGCGAGCGCGCGGTTCACCTCGACGCGCAGCTCGGGCTTCTGGCCCTTGGTCGAGAGGCCGACGTCCACCGCGCCCGGCGTGCGGCGCACGATGGACGCGACGCTGTCGGCCAGCCGGTTGAGCGTCGCCGCGTCGGGGCCGCGCAGCTGCAGCTGGAACGGCTTCTGGCCGCCCGCGGGACCGCCCGCCTCCAGCAGGTACGCGGTGACGCCGCCCAGCCCGCGCAGCTCGCGCCGCAGCCGCGCCCCGAACTCGGCCTGCGACACGTCGCGCTGGGCGCGCGGCACCATGCGCACGTACACCGACGCCGCGTCCACCGCGCCCGAGCCCGACGCGCTGCCGACGGTCGTGTACGTGTACGCGACCTCGCGGTGCGTGCGCACCTGCCGCGCGACCAGCTCCGCCTGCAGGCGCGTGTACTCCAGGCTCGCGCCGGGCGGCGACTCGACGGCGACCGTCAGCTCGCTGCGGTCGCTCGTGGGCGTGAAGCCGAACGCGCCGAAGCGCGCCTGCAGCGCGATCGCGCCCACGAACGAGCCGACGGCGAGCGCGATCATGGCCAGCCGGTGGTCGAGCGCCCACGCCACGCCGCGGCGGTAGCGCGTCGCCTGCCGGTCGAACCAGCGGTTGAAGCGGTCGAGCGCGCGCGCGATCGGGTTGCGGCGCTCGCCCGCCTCGATCTCCGGGTCCGGCCAGTAGGCCGAGAGCATCGGGTCGAGCGAGAACGAGACGAAGAGCGACACCAGCACCGACGCCGCGATGGTGAGCGCGAACGGCTTGAACCACTCGCCGGCGAAGCCGCTCATGAAGCCCACGGGCACGAACACCGCGACGATCGAGAAGGTCGTCGCGGCGACGGCGAGCCCGATCTCGTCGGTGCCCTCGCGCGCGGCGTCGAAGTGGTCCTTCCCCATCTCGACGTGGCGCACGATGTTCTCGCGCACCACGATGGCGTCGTCGATGAGGATGCCGATCGCCAGCGAGAGGCCGAGCAGCGACATGGTGTTCAGCGTGAAGCCGAACACCCAGAGCGGGACGAAGCTCGCCAGCACCGACACCGGCAGCGCGAGGCCGGTGATGACGGTCGAGCGCCACGAGTTGAGGAAGAGGAAGACGACGAGGACGGTGAGCACCGCGCCCTCGACGAGCGCCTCCTGCACGTTGCGCACGGAGTTCTCGACGCGCTCGCCCGCGTCGCGCACGATCTCGACGCTGGTGCCCGCGGGCACCTGCCCGCGGAGCCGCGCGAGGCGCGCCTTCACCGCGTCGCTGACCTGCGTGGTGCTGTAGCCCTTGGCCTTCACGACGTCGAGGCCGATCGCCTCGCGGCCGTTGTAGAGGGCCGCGCTGCGCCGCTCCGCGCTCCCCACCTCGACCGTCGCGACCTGGCCGAGCGGGATGCGGACGCCGCCGCGCTGGGCGACGGTGAGGCTCGCGAACTCCTCGGGGCGCGTGAGGCGCCCCTCCAGCCGGATGGCGCGCTCGGTGATGGGGCCGGTCACCTGCCCCACGGGCGCGGCCAGGTTCTGCGAGCGGAGCGCGGCCACCACCTGGTCGACGCCGACGCCGCTGGCCGCGAGGCGCTGCGGATCGAGGATCACGTTGAGCGTCGCGCTGTCGGCGCCGGCGACGTTCACCTGCGCGACGCCGGGAATCGAGCGCAGGTCGCCGGCGATCTGCTGGTCGGCGATCTGCGTCAGCTGCGCGGGCGTGAGCGTGGCGCTGGTGATGGCGAGCGACACGATCGGGAGCGCCGCGGGATCGAAGCGCTGGATGATCGGCTCGATGATCTCCTGCGGCAGCTGCGCGCGCACGGCGCTGATCGCGTCGCGCACGTCCTGCGTCGCCTGGTCGACGGGCTTGTCGAAGTCGAAGACGATGATGATCTGCGCGAAGCCGTCGGTCGACGTCGAGTTGAGCTTGTCGAGGCCGCTGATGGCGGCGACGCGGTCCTCGATGCGGTCGACGACCTCGCGCTCCACCTGCTCGGGCGAGGCGCCGGGATAGGCGACGCCGACGAAGACGATGGGCGCGTCGATGTCGGGGAACTCGTCGGTCTGCAGGCGCAGGAGCGCGACGAGGCCGAACACGACCAGGGCGATCATCGTCACGATGGTGACGATGGGGCGCCGGATGGCAAAGTCCGAGATGAACATGGCCGCGGTTGGAGCGTGTGGCGTGCCAACGTGCGCGCCCGTCCGCGCGTTGCCGTCGCGCTCGGTTGACGCGGGTTCTGGTGTTGGTGTGCCGGCGGGCGCGAGCAGGGGCACTGGCCCGGCGCTCGGCGCTCGGCGCTCACCATCCCCGCCGCCACTGGGTGGAAGGCGGGCCGGAACGACGCGCCGGAGAGGAGCGCCCTCGCCGCTCTCCGCTCACCGCTAGCCGCTCACCGACAGACGTAGCTCGCCAGCACCGCCTGCACGGCG
>CBHYLO010000231.1:0-6871 GCA_966128675.1 uncultured bacterium
CGCACGACCTCGACGTTCACCACCGCGCCGTTGAGCGCGTTGTTGATCTCGTGCGCGGCCCGCCCCACCAGCGCCTGGAGCACCGAAAGCCAGCGCCCGGCGAGCGCGTCGCCCGAAGGCGACGGCCCGCCGGGCGCGTCGGCACGACCCGTCGGGCTCAGTCGCTCAGGTCGGCGTCGTCCGGCGCCGCCTCGACGGCCGGACGGCCCCCCTCGGGCATCGGGCGGCGCTGCTCGGGCGGGTGCACGAACTTCGTCACCGCGGCCTTGGTGCCGCCGACGCCGAGCTGCGTGAACAGGAACTCGAACTTCGCGTCGTACGCCGCGCCGAGGCGCGCCTTCGTGTCGGCGTCGAGCCCCCAGAGCTGCTGCTTGAACGGCCCGATCGCCTTCTTGCGCGACTTGTAGTAGAACTGCTCGTCGGTGTCGGTCGCCTTCCGCTCGTCGCGCGCGTTGAGGTCCAGCCACGAGTACATCTCGGTCCGCAGCGCGGCCGGGATGTGGTCGTACATCATGTTCTGGAAGTTCGTCGCGAGGTGGATCTCGGCCGTCTCGGTCTTCGGGAAGTTGTTGAAGGCCGTGTCGGGGAGCGTCGACGCGCCGTGCTGCACCGCGCCCGCGAGCCCGTACTCGTCGCGCGCGATCTCGCCGAGGCTGCGCAGCGTCTCCAGGTCCAGCGCGACGTCGGCGATGGACCCGTCGGCGAGCACCACGCCGCCGTGCGACGTGCCGCTCTGCACGCTGATCTTCGAGAGCCCCGCGGTGCCCGGCGCCTGCGCCTGCAGCACGCGGTCGAAGCCGCCCATGAAGGCGCGCAGCTCGTCGGGCGTCGAGTTCTCGGTGCCCACCTCGCCGATCTCGCCGCCGATCGAGATCGTCACGCCCTGCGGCTCCACCGAGCGCACGTAGCGCGTGATGTCGACCGCGGTCTCGTAGTTCGGGCGCTGCTGCGCGTCGAGGTCGGGCTGCTTCAGGTCCACCAGCGTCGACGTGTCGACGTCGATGTTGTAGAAGCCCGCGTGCACGGCCTCGGTGACGAGCTGCTTGACCGCGTTGACCTCGGTCACCGGATCGACGGCGAACTTCTTCGCGTTGACCTGGAAGTGGTCGCCCTGGATGAACACGGGGCCGCGGAAGCCCTCGCGCATCGCGGCGGCGAGCATCACCGTCACGTACTCGGCCGGCCGCTGCTCGGTGTAGGCGATCTCGGAGCGCGCGATCTCGAGGATGAACGCGCCCGCGTCGAGCTTGATCGCGGTGCGGAAGATCGCGCGCGCGGTCTCGTACGACGACGCGCGGACGTTGATGGCGGGCACCGTGAAGCCGCCCACCTCGCCGCGGCCGCGCGCGATGTAGAGGTCGTGGATGGACGCCGGGCGGACGCCGACGGCCTGCCCGAGCTCCCAGATCACCCAGCGCGCCCACTCCTTCTCGTGGTCGCTGCCGAAGACGGCGTGCCGCACGAGCGCATCCATCTGCTCGGTGGCGAGCGCCGCCTCGTCGGTGACGGTGACGCGGCCGTCCTGCACGGTGACGGCGCCGCCGAAGAGCTTGGAGGACGCCGTGGCGAGCTGCGGTTCCATAATCGGGGGAAAGCTGGAATCGAGTGAGGAGCGGAGGCGGTCAGCCGTGAAATCTCGGACCGACGCGCCGGATCGGGCAAGGGGACTCGTGGAGCTGCGGCCTGCGGACTGCGGGTCTACGGCCGCCCGGGACGTGCCGTCGTCAGATCCGCAGCCCGCAGCCCGCAGCCCATCGTCAGATGCGCCGAGTGGCGTCGCTCTGCGGCAGCGCGGCGAACTCGTCGCGCGCGGCCTCGAAGCCCGGGCGGCCCATCATGCCGTACGTGAAGCGCTTGCCCAGCTCCACGCCCGGCTGGTCGAACGCGTTCACGCCGTACAGCTCCCCCGCGTACGCGGTCGCGAGCTCGAGGAGCTGGATCAGCGCGCCGACGTGCCACGGATCCACCGTGTCGAGGGTGAGCGTCATGTTCGGGCGCCCGCGCGCGGCCAGCGCGCCGGCCGTCGCGCGGCGCTCGATGTCGAGCAGCTCGCCCAGCGTGTGCCCGCCCAGGTACGCGAGATCGGGCACGTCCGCGTGCAGCGCCGGGATCGGCCCGCGCGCCTCGCGCCCCGCCACGGCGACGAACGTCACCGTCTTGTCGGCCGGCCCCTCCATGAACAGCTGCACCTGCGAGTGCTGGTCGGTGGCGCCGAGCGCGGGCACCGGCGTCGGCCCCACGGACGTGCCGTCCGGGAGGATCTTGCCGAGCGACTCCGCCCACAGCTGCACGAACCAGGCGGCGAAGTCGCGCAGCGGATCGGCGTACGGCATGAGCACGTGGATCCCGCGCCCGTGCCGCGCATGCGCGAGCCACTGCAGCACGGCGAACGCGCCCGCGGGATTGGTCGTGAGCTCGCCGTCCGCGCAGCGGCGGCGCATGTCCGCGGCGCCCGCGAGCAGCGCGGTGACGTCGACGCCGATCAGCGCCGCCGGCAGCAGGCCCACGGGCGACAGCACGCTGAAGCGGCCGCCGACGTTCGCGGGGATGTCGAGCGCGGCGATGCTCTCGCGCGTGGCGATCGGGCGCAGCGAGCCCTTCGCCGGATCGGTCACGAACACCAGGTGCTCCACCGCGCGGGCGCCGAAGCGCGCGTCGAGCGCGCCGCGCACGAGGAGGTACTGCGCCATCGTCTCCGCCGTCCCGCCCGACTTGGAGATGACGAGGAAGAGCGAGCGGTCGAGCGGCAGCGACGCGAGCGTCGCCGTGATCGTGTCCGGATCGACGTTGTCGAGCACGTGCAGCCGCGGGTTGCCCGCGCGCGCCTCGTCCGACATCGCGTTCCACCCGAACGGCCGCAGCGCGGTGCGCAGCGCGATCGGGCCGAGCGCCGAGCCGCCGATGCCGAGGACGACGACGTCGGTCCAGCGCCCGCGCGCGCGCTCGGCGTAGCGCGTCGTCTGCTCCAGCAGCGCCTGGTCCTCGGGCAGGTCGAGGAAGCCCAGCTCCCCGCGGCCGTGCTTCTCCATCACGGCGTCGTGCGCGCCGCGGAACCGCGCGGCGCTCTCGCTCCACTCGGCGTCGGTGACGACGCCGGGGAGGAACATGTTGGTGAAGTCGAGTGACAGCGCCATGGTTCGTGCTCCTCGCGAGTCGGCGCTCCGCGCCCGGCGCCCGGCTCGCCGCCGGGGCGGAGCGAGCGCCGGGCACCGAGCGCCGAACGTGCGTTAGATGTCGATCACCAGTCCGTCGTGCGCCGGCCGCACGTCCGCGGGCAGCTCGGCCTCCAGCTCGGCGTGCGAATAGCGATGCGTCAGGTGCGTCAGGTACGTCCGCTCGGCGCCGACCGCGCGCGCCGCGTCGATCGCTTCGGGGATGCTGAGGTGCGTCGGATGCGGCGTGCGGAAGAGCGCGTTGACGACCAGCACGCGCGCGCCGCGCAGCACGGCCAGCGCCGCTTCCGGGATCGCCTTCGCGTCGGTGACGTAGGCGAGCGGGCCGATGCGGTACGCGTGCACCTCCGCGAAGCCGTGCGGCACGCGCGCCGCCGTCACGTCCACGCCGGCGATCGCCGTGGTCTCGCCGTCCTCGATCGTGCGCAGCCGGCCCTCGGGCTTGTAGGTGCCCGGCAGCGCGCGCATCGAGTCGTCGAAGATGTACGGGAACTTGCGCGCCAGCGCCGACGCCGTCGCCGGCGACGCCCACATCGCCAGCGGCTCGGCGCTGCGCGCGGTGAAGGCGCGGATGTCGTCGATGCCGTGCGTGTGGTCCGCGTGGTCGTGCGTGAAAAGCACCGCGTCCACGCCCGACACGCCCGCCGCCACGAGCTGCAGGCGCAGCTCGGGCGGCGTGTCGATCAGCAGGCGACGGCCGGCGTCGGTCTCCACCAGCGCGCCGACGCGCGTGCGCCGGTCGCGCGGGTCGGCCGAATGGCACACCGCGCAGTCGCAGCCGATCTGCGGGACCCCGAACGAGGTCCCCGTGCCGAGGAAGGTCAGCCGCACCGCGCGCGCGGGCGCCGCCGCGTCACGGCGCCGCTCACGGCACCACCTCGACCTTCATCAGGTTCGTGGTGCCCGGCTTGCCGAACGGATGGCCGGCGGTCACCACCACGCGGTCGCCCTGCGAGGCGAGCTGCAGGTCCACCGCGGCCTTCAGCGCCACGACCACCATCGTGTTGTACGACTCCTGCGGCGGCACGAGCGCCGGCACCACGCCCCACACGAGCGCCAGCTGCCGCGCGACCTGCGGGTTGTCGGTCAGCGCCAGCACGGGCACCGGCGGGCGGTGCGAGCTCACCGTGCGGCCCGTGAAGCCGCTCTGCGTGAAGACGATCACCAGCGGCGCGCCGAGCTGCTGCGCGGCGGCCACCGTGGCGGCGGCGATCGCCTCCTCGGTGGAGACGAACACGCCGCGCGCGCGGCGCTCGTCGCGCAGCATCATCGGCGACGGGTGCGCCTCGATCTCGGCGATGATGCGCCGCATCGCGCCGACGGCCAGCCGCGGATAGGCGCCCGCCGCCGTCTCGGCCGACAGCATCACGGCGTCCGTGCCGTCGAGGATCGCGTTGGCGACGTCGCTCGCCTCGGCGCGCGTCGGCCGCGGGTGCTCGACCATCGACTCGAGCATCTGCGTCGCCGTGATCACCGGCTTGCCGAGCCGCTTGGCGACCTGGATGATCTGCTTCTGCGCCAGCGGCACGCGCTCGAACGGCAGCTCGACGCCCAGGTCGCCGCGGGCCACCATCACCGCGTCGGTCGCCTGTACGATCTCCTCGATCGCGTCGAGCGCCTGGTCCTTCTCGATCTTGGCGACGATCAGCGTGCGCTTCGGGATCAGCGCGCGCAGCGAGTGCACGTCCTCCGCGCGGCGCACGAAGCTGAGCGCGATGTACTCCAGCTCGTGCTCGACCGCGAAGACGACGTCGGCGCGGTCCTTGTCGGTGATCGACGGCGCGGAGACCTGCACGCCGGGCAGGTTCATCCCCTTGTGGCTGGAGAGCCGCCCGCCGTGCATCACGCGCGCGTGCACCCGCCGCCCCACGACGTCGAGCACGACCAGCTCGATCAGCCCGTCGTTGATGAGGATGCGGTCGCCCTCGTGCACGTCGTCGCCGAGCGACTCGTAGGTGACCGGCAGCTCGCGCGCGGCCACGTCGTGGGCCTCGGTCTCGGGCACCAGCCAGAGGTCGTCGCCCGGCGCCAGCTCGATGGGCGCGGGCAGGTCGCCGATGCGGATGCGCGGGCCCTGCAGGTCGCCGAGGATGGCGACGTGCTTCTCCAGCTCGGCCGAGACCTCGCGGACGATGCGGATGCGCTCGGCGTGCTGCTCGTGCGTGCCGTGCGAGAAGTTGATGCGGGCGACGTTGAGGCCCGCCTCGATGAGGCTGCGGATCGCCTCGCGCGACGTGCTCGAGGGGCCGAGGGTACCGACGATCTTGGTGCGCGGGCTGTATGACGTGGCCACGAGACGTTGGGCGGCTGTACGGGCGCGGATCGGGCGCTGGACCGGCGCGAGGGCGGGTCGCGCCGCGCCGCGGGAGCGTTCCCGCGGCGCGCGAAGCGCTGGCAAGTTAATCACCACCGGGCGTGCGCCGGCCCGGGCCGGGCCGGCCGGCGCGCTCAGCCCAGCGTGGCCGAGCGCGGCTCGTCGAGGGCGAGGGCGGAGCGCGGCGTCGGCGCGTCCCCCACGGGGCGCCAGAGCGCGAGCGCCCCCTCGGTCACCGCGGCGGCGCACCAGGCCAGGAGCGCCGGCAGCGCGAGCGTCACCACGAGCACGGCCGGCCACGGCAGCGCGAACAGCCGGGCGAGGATGCCCCGCACCGCCCCGAAGCCGGGCCCCACGGCGTCCCACGCGATGAGCGCCGCCCAGGCGAGCGCCGCCGCGGCCGCGGCGCCCAGCGCGGCGGATCCGCGCACGCGGGCCGCGAGCCGCGGCTCGACGAGCGCGCCGGCGAGCACCATGAGCGCCGCCACGAGCGGCACGGACCACCAGCCGAGCAGGCGCGTGGTCGCCGCGGTGACGGCCGCCCAGAGCAGGAGGGGCACGAGGCGCATGGTCAGCGCGCGGGGCTGAGGGTGAGGTCCAGGCGTGGCGTGCGTCGGGCCGCGGGGAGCGCGTCGGGCGTGCGCGGGACGCGCGCCTCGTCCAGCTCCCCGGCGAGCCAGCGCGGCAGCCGGTCGGTGTAGCCGGGATCGGCCGGGTCGCCCGACTGCCCGCCGGGATACGTCACCCAGGCGCGCACCTCGGGGCCCATCTCGACCACCATGCGCCAGCTCGCGCCGTGCGTCCCGCCGCCGAAGGACGGGCTGAGCGTGCCCGTGCCGCCCTGCACCGGCAGCTCCAGCCGCGAGAGCGCCGGGAGGCGCAGGAGGTGGTGGATGTTCGCGTGGCGCTGCCGGCTCCAGGTCCAGCCGCCCGCGTCCGGCGCGCCGCTGCGCTTCACCAGCGCGTCGTGCGCGTCGAGCAGGCTCGCGGCGAGGATGGCGTCGCGGTCCTCGACGCGGTCGCGCGTGCGATGGTCGTCCCACCACGCGCTGGCCGAGTCGCGGAGCAGCGTGGCGAGGATCGCGCTCGCGGGCGTGGCCACGCGGCGGCCGCTGGCCGCGCCGTCGGGCCAGGTGCTCGCGCCGTCGCCGGCGCGCGGGCGCGGCGCGAGCAGCTCGTCCCACGTGCGGTCGGCGAGCTGGCGCATCGCGCCCTCGAACAGCGCGGCGCGCGTGTTCTCGCGCGTGTAGCGGCGGTCCCACTCGCCCAGCAGGCGCGCCGCCTCGCGCAGCCGCACCGCGCTCGCGCCGCCGGGGGGCGCCCCGCCCCGCCGCGCGGGGCCGGCGGGCGGCCCGCCGCACGGGGGGGCCGCCCCGGCCGGGGG
>CBHYLO010000232.1:0-6848 GCA_966128675.1 uncultured bacterium
CCGGCGCCTCGGCGGCCGCGTCGCGGCCCTGCAGCTGGAGCAGGTAGGCGAGGTGCACGAGGCTCGCCGCGACCTCGGGGTGCTCGGGGCCGTAGTGCGCGCGCCGCGCCGCCAGCGCCTCGCGCGTCAGCCGCTCGGCGCCCGCGTAGTCGCCGCGGTCCTGCAGCAGCATGCCGAGTCCGTCCAGCGTGCGCGCGACGCGCGGGTGGCCGTCGCCGTGCAGGGCCCGCTGCACCGCCAGCGCCTCGCGGTACAGTCCCTCCGACGACGCGTAGCGCCCGCGCGCGGCCTGCAGCACCGCGAGGTGGTACATGCTCTCGGCCGTCGCCTCGTGCTGCCGCCCGAACGTGCGCCGTCTCAGGGACAATGCACGTTCCAAGTAGGGCGCCGCCGCCGCGTAGTCGCCGAGCCGCTGGTGGACGCGGCCCACCACATCGAGCATCTGCGACTGCGCCGTCGGCTGCGCGTCCAGCCGCTCGGCCCGCGCGGCGCCGCGGGCGAGCAGCTCGCGCACCGTGAGCCCGCCGCGCGCCGCCGCGTCGCCGTCCACCGCCTCGAACAGCGCCAGCGTGAAGTCCGTCACCTGCTCGGCCTTCTCGGCCTCGAGGAGCGCCTGGTCCAGCGCGCGGCGCACGCGGCTCGCCTGCACGGTGACCGTCGCCGCGTAGCCCGCGAGCAGCACGACGATCAGCGCCGCCGCCGCCACCGACCAGCGGTGCCGCGACACGAACTTCCGCATGCGGTACGCGACCGAGTCGCTGCGCGCGGCGCCCGGCCCCCCTTCGAGGTGGCGCTCGATGTCCAGCGCGACGCCCTCGGCCGAGGGATAGCGGCGGTCGGGCGACTTGTGCAGCGCGCGCGCCACCATGCGATCGAGGTCGCCGCGCAGCGCGCGCGCGAGGCGCGACGGCGTGGTGTGGCGCTGCACCGCGAGCGCGGCGGGCGGCGACGCGCCGGCGTCGCGCGCGTCGCGCAGCACGGCGAGGCTGGGGCGCGGCGGATCGCTCTCGCACACCGCGCGCTCGATCTCGCGCAGCGAGCGGTCGCGCGGGCGCTGCGGGCGGTGGCCGGTGAGCAGCTCGTACATCACGAGTCCCAGCCCGTAGACGTCGGTCGCCGTCGTCACGGGATCGCCGCGCACCTGCTCGGGCGCGGCGTACTCCGGCGTCATCACGCGCAGCCCCGTGCGCGTCAGCGGCTCGGCGTCGTGCGTCGCGTGCGGGTCGAGGAGCTTGGCGATGCCGAAGTCCATCAGCTTCACCTCGCCCGCGGCCGTCACCATGATGTTCGACGGCTTGAGGTCGCGGTGCACCACCAGCGCGCGGTGCGCGGCGTGCACCGCGCGCGCGACGTCGCGGACGAGGCGCAGGCGCTCGCGCACCGGCAGGCGGCGCGCGTCGCACCACCGGTCGATCGGCTCGCCGTCCACGTACTCCATCACGAAGTACGGGCGCCCGTCGTCGGCGACGCCGCCGTCGAGCAGCCGCGCGATGTTCGGATGCTGCAGCGTCGCCAGGATCTGCCGCTCCGCCAGGAAGCGCCGCACCACGTCCTCGGCGTCGAGGCCGCGGCGCAGCACCTTCACCGCGACCGTGCGCGCGAAGTGCCCGTCGTCGCGCTCCGTGAGGTACACGGTGCCCATGCCGCCGCGCCCCAGCTCGCGCACGATGCGGTACGCGCCGACGCCGGTGAGGCGGTCGTCGTGCTCGCGCGTCCAGCCGCCGAGCGGCGCGCCGTCCAGCATGCCGGCCGACCGCTCGTGCGCCTGCATCAGCGCCGCGACCTCGGCGCGCACGGCGGGATCGGGGCAGGCGCCGGTGAGCCAGTCGCGCCAGCCGTCGCCGCGGTCCAGCGCCTCGTCGAACAGCGCGTCCACGCGGTCGCGGTCGATCGGCGGGGGCGGACGGTACGCCGCGCCGCGCGCGCCGACGGCGTCGTCAGACGGGCGCGTCGCCACCGGGAGCACCGTCGGTCGCGTAGAGCGCGCGGTACAGCCACGCGCGCGCCCGCGTCCACTCGCGCTGCACGGTGCGCGTCGAGGTGCCCAGCAGGTCGGCGATCTCCTGCTCCGACGCGCCGGCGAAGAAGCGCAGCTCCACCACCTGCCGCTGCCGCGGCGCGAGCTGCTCCAGCACCGCGTCGAGCGCCAGCACGTCCTCCAGCGCGACGTCGGCGGGGAGCTGCTTGCCGGTGAGCGTCGTGGGATGCCAGTCGCCGCCGCCGCGCTTCGCCGCCTGCTGGCGCCGCGCGAGGTCGACGAGGATCTGCCGCATCGCGCGCGCGGCGACGCCGTAGAAGTGCGCGCGCCCCGCCCACTCGCCGCGCAGCTGGTCGCGCAGCTTCAGATAGAGCTCGCTCACCAGCTCCGACGGATCGATCGCGCGGCGCGCGTCCACGCGGCGCAGCTGGCGCGCGGCGACGCCCTGCAGCTCCTCGTAGGCGAGCGCGAACAGCCGGTCGTAGGCGGCGCGGTCGCCGGCGCTCGCGTGGTGGAGCTGCTGCGTGACGTCACCCGTGGACGGGGCCGATGGGGTCGTGCCGTGCGGCGCGGTCATGGCGGGGCGCTCGGGAGGGGGGCGGCTGCCGCCAATGTACAGCCGCCGGCGCGCACGCACACGAGCGGATCGCGCGTGTGATCGCGTGTCGGGTCGCCGCGCGGTCGCGCGCATCAGGGGACATGGGGCCTCGCGCCACGGCGTGCCCCGCGTTTCCCGCTGCGCCGCGCTCCCGAGCGAGCGCGAGGAGGAATCATGTTGCTGCTCCAGACCGGCGCGCTGATCGCCGCGCTCGCCGGTGCGCCGTCCGCTCCCGTCGCGGTCGAGCGCGCGCCCGCGGACGGCCCACGCTTCGCCGACGTCCGGCTGGCGACCGGCGTCCGGCTGCGCTACGCCGAGTCGGGCGACTCGGCCGCGCCGCCACTGATCCTGCTGCACGGCTACAGCGACTCCTGGTTCTCGTGGAGCCGCGTGCTGCCGCAGCTCGCCACGCGACACCGCGTGTTCGCGCTCGACCAGCGCGGGCACGGCGACTCCGACCGGCCCGCGCGCGGCTACGCGATGCACGACCTCGCCGCCGACGTCGTCGCCTTCATGGACGCGCAGGGCATCCCGCGCGCGGCGGTCGTGGGCCACTCGATGGGCTCGATGGTCGCGCGCGAGGTGGTGCGGATCGCGCCGGCGCGCGTGACGCAGCTCGTGCTCGTCGGCGGCGCGTCGGGCGCGCGCAACGCGGTGCTGCTGGCGCTGAAGAAGGACGTCGACGCCCTCGCGGACCCGGTGCCGACGACGTTCGCGCGCGAGTTCCAGCTGAGCACGATCCACCGGCCGATACCGCAGGAGTTCGTCGACCGCGCGGTCGCGGAGAGCCTCAAGCTCCCGGCCGCGGTGTGGAAGCAGCTGGCCGCGGGGCTCGTGACCGTGCCGCTCGCGCAGGCGGGCGGGCCGCGTGTCCCGACGCTCCTGCTGTGGGGCGACCACGACCAGGTCTTCTCGCGCCACGACCAGGACGTCCTGCTGCGCGCCTACCAGCCGGCGACCCTCACGGTGTACGCGGGCACGGGCCACGCGCTGCACTGGGAGGAGCCCGAGCGCTTCGCGCGCGACGTGCTGGCGTTCCTGGCCGCGCCGTCGCGCAGCACGCCCGCGAGGGCCGCGGCGGCGCCGGCGTCCGATTCCGTGCCGCTCTACGCCGACCTCGGCGACCATCGCTACGGGGTGAGCACGCGGGTGCCGCTGGCGCAGCGCTACTTCGACCAGGGGCTGCGCCTCTACTACGCCTTCAACCACGCCGAGGCGATCCGCGCCTTCGCCGAGGCGGCGCGCCTCGATCCGCGGTGCGCGATGTGCCACTGGGGCGTCGCGCTCGCGTACGGCCCGAACATCAACCTCCCGATGGACTCCGCGGCGGGCGTGGCGGCCCACGCCGCACTGCAGCGGGCGCGCGCCGCGGCCGCGCACGCGACGCCGCGCGAGCGGGCGCTGATCGACGCGCTGGCGCGGCGCTACGCCGCCGTCCCGCCGGCCGACCGCGCGGCGCTCGACTCCGCGTACGCGCGCGCGATGGGAGACGTGGTGCGCCGGTTCCCCGCGGACCTCGAGGCGCGCACGCTGCACGCGGAGGCGCTGATGGACCTCAGCCCGTGGCGCTACTGGAACGCGGACGGCTCGCCGCGTCCCGACACGCCGGCGCTGCTGGCGGAGCTGGAGCGCGTCGTGCGCGCCGCGCCGCGGCATCCGGGCGCGAACCACTTCTACATCCACGCGGTGGAGGCGGTGGATCCCGCGCGCGCGCTCCCGATGGCCGAGCGGCTGGCGGGGCTGATGCCGGGCGCCGGGCACCTCGTGCACATGCCGGGGCACATCTACGTGCGCGTCGGGCGCTACGCCGACGCGATCCGCGCCAACGAGCACGCGGTGCACGCGGACGAGTCCTACATCCGCGACCAGAAGCCCGCGCTGGGCGCGTACACGGCCGGGTACTACCCGCACAACTACGACTTCCTCGCGTTCGCGGCGAGCATGGTCGGGCGGCGCGAGCAGGCGCTGGGCGCGGCGGAGCGGATGCGGTCGCTCGTGCCGGCGGAGGTGCTGCGGGCGCCGGGGATGACATTCGTGCAGCACCACCAGACGCGCCACCTGCAGCTGAAGGTGCGCTTCGCGGAGTGGGCGGCGATCCTGGACACGCCCGCGCCCGCGGAGGACCTGCCGCACGCCCGCGCGATGTGGCAGTACGCGCGGGGGCGCGCGCTGACGGCGCGCGGCGACCTGCCGGCGGCGGAGGGCGCGCTGGCGAGCCTGCGCGCGGCGGCCGCGGACCCGCGCGTCGCGCCGCAGCGGCTGGAGTTCAACACGTCGGGCGAGGTGCTGGGCCTCGCGGCCGAGGTGCTCGCCGGACACGTGGCGGCGGCGCGCGGCGACCACGAGACGGCGATCCGGCACCTGCGCGAGGCGGCGCGCCGCGAGGACGCCCTGGCCTACGGCGAGCCGCCCGAGTGGACGGTGCCCGTCCGGCAGGAGCTCGGCGCGATCCTCGTCGCGGCCGGCCGCGCGCCCGACGCCGAGCGGGCGTTCCGCGAGGACCTGCAGCGCTTCCCCGAGAACGGCTGGTCGCTGCGCGGGCTGCAGCGCGCGCTGGCGATGCAGGGGAAGGAGACGGAGGCACGCGCGATCGCGGCGCGGCTGCATCACTGAACGGCGCTGCGGGCTGCGGGCTGCGGATCTGAACTGCGCTGCGGACAGCGGACTGCGGGTCTGAACGACGGCGCGTCCCGAGCGGCCGTGGATCCGCAGCCCGCGGCCCGCAGCCGTCGTGGGACCCGCAGCCCGCAGCCGTCCGTCGTCTCCCCCTTCCCCTGCGCGTAGCTTCTCGGGAATGACCGACGGCCTCCTCGCCATCCTCGCGCACCCCGACGACGAGAGCTTCATGCTCGCGACGACGGCCGCGCGCGCCGCCGCCGGTGGGCGGCACGTCGCGCTCGTGTGCGCCACGCGCGGGCAGGCCGGCTCCGCGGGCGATCCGCCGCTGGTGTCGCGCGACGCGCTCCCGGCGCGCCGCGAGCAGGAGCTGCGCGAGGCCTGCGCCATCCTCGGGATCGAGCTGCTGGCGCTGCTGGACCACGAGGACAAGCAGCTCGGGAGCGTCGACACGGACGCGATGCGCGAGGTCCTCGTGCGCCACGTGCGCGCCGCGCGGCCCGCGGTCGTCGTGACGTTCGACCCGAAGGGCGTCTCGAACCACGTCGACCACCAGGCGATCCACCGCTTCACGATCGACGCCGTCACCGCGGCGGCGGACGCGCGCTACGCGCCGGCGCTGGGCGCGCCGCACCGCGTGCGCCGCGTGGTGTGGCCGGCGCCGATCCTCACGGTCCACGAGTGGCGCCCCGAGGTCCTCGCCGCGCACTGGGGCGTGGACTACCTGGTCGACGGCCGCGCGCACCACGACGCCAAGCTCGCCGCGCTGCACGCGCACCGCACGCAGCACCGCGCCGTCGAGCGCGAGTGGCTCTCGGACGTGTACCGCGCGAGCGGGGGCGCGAACCTCGACTGGGAGGTGTTCCGCCACGCGTGGGGCGAGCCGCCGCGCACCGTGCCCGCGCCGGACCTGTTCGCGGGCCTCGACTGAGACCTCGATGACGCACACCGACGCGCCGGACCACGCGCAGGCCCACGCGCACGCGCCCGAGGGCCCGACGGCCGCCGCGTCGTGGGGCGGCGCGCTCGCCATCGTGCTCTGCACGACCGCGACGGCCGTCCTCGGCGGGCTCGCGTCGGCGCGGGCGGGCGACTTCTACCTGGCGCTGCGCCGGCCGGGGTGGGCGCCGCCGGCGTGGACCTTCGGCGTCGTGTGGACGGCGCTGTACGTGCTGATGGCCGCCGCCGCGTGGCTGGTGTGGCGCGCGCGCGCCCGCCGCGGCGCGCGCCACGCGCTCATCCTGTACGGGCTGCAGCTCGCGCTCAACGCGCTGTGGCCGTGGCTCTTCTTCGCGTGGCGGCGCGGCGGCGCGGCGTTCGGCGAGGTGGTGCTGCTGCTGGGCGTCGTGGGCGCGACCGTCTTCGCCTTCGGGCGCGTGCGGCGCCGCGCGGCGGTGCTGCTGCTCCCCTACCTGCTGTGGGTGGCGTTCGCGAGCGCGCTCACGCTGGCGGTGTGGAAGCTGAACCCCGAGCAGCTGTCGTGAGCGTCGCTCCGCCGGCCGGCGATGCACGGCGAACTGCCTGAGACGGGATGACAGGATGACGCAGAGCCTCCGCACCGGCGCATGGAACGTCGTCGCCACGCGGAGGCTCTGCGCCATCCTGTCATCCTGTCTGCTCCTGTCGTTCGGGTCCAGCGCACCGATCAGGCCGCGG
>CBHYLO010000233.1:0-6841 GCA_966128675.1 uncultured bacterium
TTCCGTCCTCCGCCCTTCCGTCCTCCGCCGTCAGAGTGGGCGCACGACGCGTACCGGTCTAGGCTGGATCCGTGCCTGTAGCGGCGAGCCGAGCGGCCCGAACGTCTCCGAGCCCCAGCAGTACAGCGTCCCGTCGGACGCGAGGCCGCACGCGTGGCGGGTGCCGACGGAGAGCCCCACGAACGTCACGCGCGGCAGGTCGAGCACGCGGCCGTCGGTGCCGAGGGCCACGGGCGTGTTCACGATCTTCGGGCGCGCGTGGCCGGTGCCCGGCCCGGCCGGCTCGAGGCCGAGCTGTCCGAGGTCGTTCGCGCCCCAGCAGTAGATCTCGTTGTCCGACGCGCCCAGCGCGCACGTGAAGTCGCGGCCGACGCCGATCGCGCTGAAGCGCGCGCTCCCGAATACGAACTGCGGCGTGGTGAGCGGCCCGCCCGCGGTGTCGACGCCGATCTGGCCGGCGTTGTTCGCGCCCCAGCAGAGCGCGCGTCCGTCCGTCGTCAGCGCGCACGCGTGGCCGCCCGCCACCGCCGGCGCGGCGATGCTCGTGAACGTCAGCGTGCTCGCGATGAGCGTCGGCAGCTCGCGGCTCTGGAGGCTGCCGATGCCGAGCGCGCCGCTCGTGTTGCTCCCCCAGCAGAACGCCTGGCCGCGCGCGCCGATCGCGCACGTCTGCCGCGCGCCCGCGCTCACCCAGCGCGCGGGGTTCGTCTCGACCGGGAGCGTCGGCAGGTCGGGCGGGATGGGCGTCGTGCTGCTCACGCGCACCGTCTGCGTGCCGAGCTGCCCGGTGGAGTCGGAGCCCCAGCAGTAGACCACGCGCGTGCCGGCCGTGATCGCGCACGCGTGCTGCCCGCCGACGCTCAGCGAGCCCGCCGTCGTGTCGAACGTCAGCGCGCTGGTGACGAGCGTCGGCGTCGGCGCGCTGGCGGTGGAGCCGTTGCCCAGCTGGCCCGCGCTCCCCGTGCCCCAGCAGTACGCGCGCCCGCTGACGGCGATCGCGCACGTCGTCAGGTCGCCCGCGGCGACGCGCGCGAACGCCTGCTCGGTCGTGGCGCGCTTCGGGACGAAGCTGCACGGCACCGCGGTCGACACGCCGTCGAAGCACGTCGTGTCCTGCGACGCGGTCCCGAGCTGTCCCTCGGCGCGCCGCCCCCAGCAGTAGACGCGGCCGAGCGTGATGACGCTGCAGGTGTGATCGAGGCCGGCGTCCACCTGTAGGTACGCGCGCGGCAGCACGACGACGTCCGGCGCGCTGGGCGCCGCGCCCGTGCTGGCGCTGGTGAAGTGGCTCGTCGCGGTGAAGCGCACGGTGCCCGCGCGGAGGAAGCGCGCCAGCCCCAGCGAGTCGATCGTCGCCGTCTGCGGGTCCGACGACGCCCACGCCACGCGCGGATCGGCGACCGGCAGGCCGTCGGGGCCCAGCGCGCGCGCGGTGAGCCGGAGCGTGTCGTCGGTGAGCGCCTGCGACGCGGGCGCGGTCACGCGCACCTCGCGCACGACCGACGCGACGAGCACGGTCCGCGTCGCCGTCAGGTCGGCGCCCTGCGCCGTGATCACGGTGCTGCCCACGGCGCGCGCGCGCACCACGCCCGTCGAGTCCACCGTCGCCACCCCGGGGCTGCTCGACGACCAGGTGAAGCGGACGCCCGTCAGCGTGTCGCCGCGCGCGTCGATGGCGCGTGCCCGCAGCACGCGCAGGTCCTGCGCGACGACGGGGTTGCGGACGAGGATGGTGTCGAGCGTCGCCACGCCGGCCGGGCCCGCGGGGCGCGTCGGCGAGGTGATGGTCAGCCGCTGCGTCGCCCACGCCACCACGATCGTCGCGCGGTCCGTCTTGTTGCCGCTCGTGGCGGTCACCGTCGCGGTGCCGATCCGCCGGGGCCGCACCACGCCGGCCGCGTCGACGGTGACGATCGTGCTGTCGGACGTCGACCACTCGATGCGCGCGCCGCCGATCACGCCGCCGTTGAAGCCGAGGACGGTCGCCTTCAGCTGCCCGAAGTCGGTCGCCTGCAGCGAGTCGCGGGCGAGGAGCGTGTCGACCTTGGGCTCGACGACGACCTGCGACACGCCGGCCGAGACGCCACCGTCGGGATTGAACACCGAGGGGCCGTCGCGCTCGCTGCACGCGCCGCACGCGGCGAGCACGGTCAGCGCCGCCAGGGCGGGGCCGAGCGGAGGGACCGCGGGCATGCCGCGGCGGGACGGCGGACGCGTGCGGAGCCACGACATGGGACCGGAGACGCGGAGTGGGAGAGCTCGGACGTCCGGGTCCGCCCACGGTAAGACTTCCCGGGCGAGGGGGCCATAGCGGGCGGCGCGCTCGCTTGCCCCCGGGCGGCGCCGTGCCGATCCTCCGACGTGGCGCGTCCTCCGCGGGCGCCCCGCCGCCGCTCCCCTCCATCTCCCCGCCGCTCGCCCGTCCGGGTGTCCCTTCCCGCGTCCGGTCCGCTGGACCGCTCCCCGTCGCTGTTCTCGGGCCGACCCCTGAGCCGGGGCGAGCGCCTCGCGCTCGCGCTGCTCGTGGGCGTCGTCTGCGCGCTCGGCTTCTGGGTCGTGACGCGCCGCATCCCGGCGTTCGTCGCCAAGGACTTCACGTATCCGTGGCGCGCGGCGCGCGCGCTGCTCGCCGGGCTCGACCCGTACGCGGTCATCCAGCCCACCGGGCCGTATCCGTACGAGAGCCGCTTCCCGTACCCGTTGCCGGCCGCGCTGGTGGTGGTGCCGCTCGCCTGGCTGTCGGCGGCGGTGGCGGGCGCGGCGTTCTTCGGCCTGTCGGCCGCCGCGCTGACGTGGGCGCTGCTGGCCGAGGGGGGCGGGCTCGCGCGGCTCTGGATGCTGGTGAGCGCGCCGTTCGCGATGGCGCTCGTGCTGGGGCAGTGGGCGCCGCTGCTCGTGGCCGGCGCGCTGCTGCCCGCGTGCGCGTGGGCGCTGTCGCTCAAGCCGACGCTGGGGCTGGCGCTGTTCGTCTCGCGGCCGTCGCGCGCGGCGGTCGTCGGCGGGGCGGCGCTCGCGCTCGTGGGATTACTGCTCGTGCCCGCGTGGCCGGTGGAGTGGGTGCGCGCCGCGCGCGCGACCGTCGGGCACCCGGCGTTCGTCACGCAGCCGTTCGGGTGGCTGCCGCTGCTGGCGCTGCTGCGCTGGCGCGACCGCGACGCGCGGCTGGTGGCGCTGCTCGCCTGCGTGCCGCAGAACCCCTACTTCTACGACCAGCTGCCGCTCTGGCTCGTGGCGCGCTCGGGGCGCGCGGCCGCCGCGCTGACCGCGCTCAGCTGGCTCGCGTTCGCCGGCACGAAGTCGGTGTGCAGCGACCCGCACTTCTGCGGCGACGAGGCGCAGCCGTGGGTGCTCTGGCTGCTCTACGTGCCGGCGACGGCGCTCGTGCTCGCGCGCGGCCGCGAGGCGCGCCTGGCCGCGCTGGGCGCGCGGTGGCTGGGCCGGGCGCCCGCGCGCGATGAGGAGGTCGCCGATGTCCTCCGCTGAGCGCCCGTCTCGCAGCCTGTTCAGCGGGCGCCCGCTGACGCGCGGCGAGCGCGTCGTGGCCGGCCTCGGCGTCGCCGCGCTGGGCGCGTTCCGCACGTGGGGCGCGCTGCACCCCGCGCCGGCGCTGCACGGCAAGGACTTCACCTATCCGTGGCGCGCCGCGCGCGCGCTGCTCGACGGCAAGAACCCGTACGACGTCATCGTGCCGAGCGGGCCGTACCCGTTCGAGAGCCACTTCCCGTATCCGCTGCCGGCGGCGTTCCCCGCGCTGCCGGTCGCGCACCTGCCGGTCGACGTCGCCGCGACGGTGTTCATGGCGGCGTCGTGCTTCCTGTTCGGCTACGCGTTCACGCGCGACGGGCTGTGGCGGCTGTGGGCGCTGCTCAGCGTCGCCTTCGTGCTCGCGACGGCGCTCGCGCAGTGGCCGCCGCTGCTCGTCGCGGGCGCGCTGCTCCCCGGCGCCGCGTGGGCGCTGGCGCTCAAGCCCACGCTGGGCGCGGCGCTGTTCGTCTACCGCCCCAACCGGTGGGCGGTGATCGGCGGCGGGCTGCTGATGCTCGTCGCGCTCGCGCTCGTGCCCACCTGGCCCGCGGACGGGCTGCGCAGCGGGCGCACGCGGCCCGCCCATCCGTCGCCGGTGACGCAGCCGTGGGGCTGGCTGCCGCTGCTGGCGCTGGTGCGCTGGCGGCTGCCCGAGGCGCGGCTGGTGGCGGCGATGGCCCTCGTCCCGCAGAACCTCTACTTCTACGACCAGCTCCCGCTCTGGCTGGTGCCGTGGAACGCGCTCGGCACGCTGACGCTGAGCGCGGGCAGCTGGCTCGCGTGGGCGCTGGCGGCGCGCGACTGCCCCACCAACTTCTGCGGGCCGAGCGCGGCGCCGTGGATCCTCGCGCTGCTGTACGGACCGGCGACGGTGCTGGCGCTCGTGCGCCCCGAGGCCGACGGCTCGCCGTCGCCCGTCGTCGTCGCGCTGCGGCGTCGCCTCGCGGCGCGGCGCGCGTCCACGGTGACCGATGGGGCATGACGTGACGACGGACCCGGTGGTCGACGCCGCGGCGCTACTGCGCGCGCGCCTGCTGGCCGGGCAGCGCGCGACCGGCGCGTGGGGCGCGAGCGCGCAGGGCCCCGACGCCGTCGAGCCGACGGCGCTCGCCGCGCTCGCGCTCCAGGCATCGCATGCGGGCGGCGATCCCGCCGCGGCGGCGCGCGCGACCGCGTGGCTGCTCGCCCATCAGCGTCCCGACGGCTCGTGGCCCGCGACCACGCAGGTGGATGCGCCCAGCTGGGCCGGCGGCGTCGCGCTGCTCGCGCTGGCGCGGCTCGGCGCCGACCGCGCGGCCGTGGCGCGCGGCGCGGCGTGGCTCGCGGCGCGCGAGGCCAACAAGTTCGATCTCAGCACGCGCCTGCTCTTCCGCTTCCAGAAGTGGCGCGGCGCGCCGGTCCCCACCGAGCTCGATGCGACGCTCAGCGGCTGGCCGTGGATCGACGGCACCTTCGGCTGGGTCGAGCCGACGGCCGTCGCGCTGCTCGCGCTGCACGCCGCCGGCGCGCGCGACGACCACGCCGCCGACCGCATCGCGATGGGCCGGCGCATGCTGGTCGACCGCGCGGTGCCCGGCGGCGGCTGGAACTACGGCAACACGAAGGTCCTCGGCCAGGACGTGGCGCCGTACCCCGACACGACCGCGTGGGCGCTGCTCGCGCTGCGCGGCGCGCCCGGCGCCGACGCCGACGCCGTCGTGCGCGGCGGGCTCGCGCGGCTGCCCGCGCTGCTCGCGGAGACGCGCTCGTCGCTGGCGCGCGCGCTGTCGGCGCTCGCGCTGCGCGCGCACGGCGCGAACGACGCCGACGTGCGAGCCGCGCTGGCGGCGCGCGTGGCCGACGCGCCGCCTGCCGACGTGCGCACGCAGGCGCTGGCGCTGCTCGCCCTCGCCGGTCCGCCCACCCCGTTCCACCCGTCCGGAGCCTGACGTTGGCCTTCACCCGCCGCCAGTTCGTCGGCACCGTCGCCACCGGCGTGGTCGCCGGCGCCATTCTCGCGCCGCTCGTCGCGCGCGCGCCGCGCCGCGAGCGCGAGGCGCGCTGGGGGCGCGACGCGTACGTGAAGCCGCCGCGCTCGCGCGTCGCCATCGTGCGCGCCGACGCCTACGACGACCGCCTGGACGCCGCGCTGCGCGAGGGCCTCGCGCTCTTCCCACTCGACGTGCGCGGCCGCCGCGTCGTGCTCAAGCCCAACCTCGTCGAGTTCGACCCCGCGGGCGTCATCAACACCCACCCCGCGCTCGTCGCCGCGGCGGCGCGCGTGTTCCGGTCGATGGACGCGCGCGAGGTGGTCGTGGCCGAGGGGCCGGGGCACCGCCGCGACAACGAGTACCTGCTCGATGCCTCCGGGCTCGGCGCCGCGCTCGACGACGCCGGCGTGCGCTACGTGGACCTCAACGTCGACGGCGTGCGCCGCGTCGCCACGCGCTCGAAGTTCATGGGCGTCCCCGAACTCTGGCTCCCCGAGACCGTCGCCGGCGCCGACCTGTTCGTGTCCATGCCCAAGCTCAAGACGCACCACTGGGCCGGCGCCACGCTGTCGATGAAGAACCTCTTCGGCATCATGCCGGGCTCCTACTACGGCTGGCCGAAGAACGTGCTGCACGTGAAGGGGATCCCGAACAGCATCGTCGACATCAACGCCGCGCTGCCGGTGCGCCGCTTCAACATCGTCGACGGCATCGTCGGCATGGAGGGCAACGGCCCGATCCAGGGCACGGCGCGGAAGAGCGGGCTGCTGGCGTTCGGCGAGGATCCGGTCGCGGTGGACGCGACGTGCGCGCGGCTCATGACGCTCGAGCCCGCGCGCATGGACTACCTCGCCGACGCGGGCGCCTTCCTCGGCAACGTCGAGATCGAGCGCATCGAGCAGGTGGGCGAGTCGCTGGACCGCTTCCGCCAGGACTTCGCGGTCCTCGACCGCTTCCAGTCGCTGAAGCCCGCGCGCCATGACCTCGCCCGCTGACGCGCGCGTCGACGCGCCCGCGCCGTCCGTCGCGCTCGTCGTGCCGTGCTACGACGAGGCGCGACGCCTCGACGTCGCGGCGTTCGCGCGCGCGCTCGACGCGTCGCCCGCGCTCCGACTCCTCTTCGTCGACGACGGCAGCACCGACGACACGCGCGCGGTGCTCGACGGCCTGGCGGCGGCGCACGCCGGGCGGATCGCGGTGCTCGCGCTGCCGCGCAACAGCGGGAAGGCGGGCGCGGTGTGGGCGGGGCTGCGGCACGTGCTGGCCGCGGGGCGCCCCCCCCCCGGGCGGGGCCGGGGGGGACGGGGGCCCCCCCCCACAACGCCCCCCCCCCCCCCCGCCCCCCC
>CBHYLO010000234.1:0-6838 GCA_966128675.1 uncultured bacterium
AGCTGTCGCGGAGCGACTGAGGGGGCAAGCTGGAAATTGGCCGCGTGGGGGGGGCGCCCCCCCCGCGGCCCGCCCCCCCCCCCCCCCCCCCCCCGCCGAGGGGGGGGGGGGGGGCGGGGGGGGCGCCCGCCGCGACGCGCTCGTGGGCGAGGCGGGCACGCTCGCCATGATCGCCTACACCGGCGACACCGCCGACGCCGCGAAGGAGGCGGCGTACCTGCGCTTCTCGACCGACGTCTTCCCGAAGCTCGACGAGCAGGAGGTGCGGCTGTCGAAGCGCCTCCTGGAGCTGGGCTGGTCGCGCCCGGACCTCGAGACGACGCTGCGGCGCTTCCGCGCCGACGCGGAGATCTTCCGCGAGGCGAACGTGCCGCTGTTCGCGGAGCTGGAGGAGCTGTCGGCCGCCTACCAGAAGATCGTCGGCGGGCTGGCAGCCGACTGGGACGGCGAGCGCAAGACGATCCCGCAGCTGCAGCCCTTCCTCAAGAGCCCCGACCGCGCGGTGCGCGAGCGGGCGTTCCGGACGGGCGCGGAGGCGTACCTGGAGAAGCGGGACGAGCTGGCGGCGCTGTTCGACCGGATGTACGCGAAGCGCGTGCAGGTCGGCGCGAACGCCGGCTTCCCGAACTTCATGGAGTACTGCTTCGCCGCGAAGCACCGCTTCGACTACGGGCCGGACGACGTGCAGCGCTTCCACGAGGCGGTGGAGTCGACGGTGACGCCGGTGGCCGCGCGGCTGCACGCGTGGCGGCGCGAGAAGCTCGGCGTCGACCAGCTGCGCCCGTGGGACCTCGGCGTGGACCTGTTCCGCGACCGGCCGCTGAAGCCGTTCAGCGAGGTCCCGGAGTTCGTCGCGGCGGCGCACCGCATCTTCTCGACGCTCGACCCGGAGCTCGGCGAGCAGTTCGACCTGATGGCGCGCGAGCGGCTCCTGGACCTGGAGAGCCGGCCCGGGAAGGCGCCCGGCGGCTACTGCACGAAGCTCAGCTTCCGCGGGCGGCCGTTCATCTTCATGAACGCGGTCGGCGTGCCGGACGACGTGAACACGCTGGTCCACGAGGCGGGGCACTGCTTCCACGACTTCGCCTCGCACGGGCTGCCGCTGATCTGGCAGCGCTCCACGGGGCACGAGGCGGCGGAGCTGGCGTCGATGTCGATGGAGCTGCTGGCGGCACCGCACCTCGCGCGCCCGACCGGCTACTACGAGCCGGAGGAGGCGCTGTCGGCGGAGCTGGAGCACCTGGTGGACGTGGTGACGACGCTGCCGCACATCGCGAGCGTCGACGCGTTCCAGCGGTGGATCTACACCGACCCCGCGGGCGCCGACGCGGCCGCGCGCGACGCGGCGTGGCTGGACCTGCGGGCGCGCTTCGAGCGCGGCGTGGACTGGAGCGGCCTCGAGCGCGAGCGGGTGGCGCGGTGGTACCGCCAGCTCCACATCTTCGAGCTGCCGTTCTACTACATCGAGTACGGGATCGCGCAGCTGGGCGCGCTCCAGGTGTGGCGCCGCAGCCTCCAGGACCCGCAGGACGCCGTGCGGCGCTACAAGGCGGCGCTGCGGCTGGGCGGCACGCGCTCGCTGCCCGAGATCTACCAGGCGGCCGGCGCGAAGCTGGTCTTCGACGCGGCGGGGATGGGCGAGCTGGTGACGCTGGTCGAGGAGCGGATCGAGGCGCTGAAGGGGCGGCTGGCGGCGGGGTAGGGGCCGCGCCGCCGGCTTGCGGGCCCCGACCGTCCCCGCTTGTGTTCAGGGCTGACCGGACGGCGCGGCCACGCGACGCCGGCCCACTCTGAACCGCCTCCACTCCAGTCATGGCCGAGATCGACTTCAAGCGCCGGGGCACGCGGCTCTGGCTCGTCCTGCTGATCCGGCTGGTGGTGGGGGGCGGTGCCGCCTACTGCCTGCTCGACCGCGGTCCGGGGGCCCGGGTCGCCACGGCGGCCGACTCGGCCGCCACGAACGCCGCGCCTTCCACGCCGGGCGCTCCGGCGGCCGGCGCGGCGCCCACGACCACCAGCGGCCCGACCGCGGCGTTCGTGCGCTTCGCCGACACGCGCCGCCTCCCGACCGACGACGGCTCCACGCAGCGCGCCTACCTGGGCGAGGCGCTGCGGCTGATGTCGGGCGTCCTGCAGGAGAAGGCGCCCGCCAAGGGCGTGCAGATCAACATGCTGCAGGCGATCGCCGACACGCTGGCGATGACCGAGACGAAGGCCGAGCGCGTGCCGGACCTCGTGCAGCTGGCCTTCTTCGCGTACGCCTACGCCCTGAAGGACAGCAAGGTGGACGACGGCAGCCTGACGACGGCGGCGGGCCAGCTGCAGCCGAACGTCGCGCTCGGCAAGCAGGCGCAGCAGGTCAACGGCTACCTGCGCCTGTCGCGCGACATCCTCACGGGCACGACGCCCAAGGCGGCGGACACGGTGCGCGCCCCGCGCACCAGCGCGCCGCCGGGGAAGTCCAGCACCTGACGCGCGCTCGGTGAGGGCTCAGTGAGGGGCGGGGAGGCCGACGGCCTGCCCGCCCTTCATCACGTAGCGGACCCGCCGCAGCGCGCCGACGTCGCGCGTCGGGTCGCCCTCGACCGCCACCAGGTCGGCGAGCAGCCCCGTGGCGACGCGCCCGCGGTCGGCGAGCCCGATCGCCTTCGCCGTGACGCTGGTCGCCGCGCGCGCCGCCTGCAGCGGCGACAGGCCGTACGACACCAGCAGCTCGGGCTCGCGCGCGTTGTCGCCGTGCGGGAAGACGCCGACGTCGCTGCCGTTGCAGATGGTCACGCCGGCGGCGATCGCCGCCTTCAGCGAGGCGCGCTTGGCGGTGATGCGCGCGGGCTCGGGCCCGACGCCCGGCCGCCAGCCGCGATACCGGCTGATCGCGTCGCCCGCCGCGACGGTGGGGCAGAGCGCGACGCCCTTCTGCGCCATCAGCCGGAAGACCTCGGGCGTGCCGTCGTCGCCGTGCTCGATGGTCTGCACCCCCGCCGCCGCCGCGCGCCGCATCCCTTCGGCCGTGCTCGCGTGGACCACCACCGGGCGCCCGGAGCTGGCCGCCGTCTCGACCGCGAGGCGCAGCTCCGCCTCGCTGAAGGTCGGCCGCGCCTCGCCGTTCGGGCCCCAGCGGTAGTCGCCGTAGAGCTTCACGACGTCGGCGCCGCGGCCGATCTGCCGGCGGATGGTCCGCACCAGCCCGTCCACCCCGTCGGCCTCCTCGGCGCCCTGCGGCACCTCCCAGCGCGGATCGAAGCCCTTCGGGCCGTAGCTGCCCGTGGCGACGATCGCGCGGTTCGCGATGAGGAGGCGCGGGCCCGGGATGATGCCCTGCTCGACGGCCGCCCGGAGGCCCGCGTCCGCGTCGTCCGCGCCCTCGGTGCCGAGGTCGCGCAGGGTGGTGAAGCCCGCCTGCACCGTCGCGCGCAGGTGGTTCACCGCGCGCGCCACGCGCAGCGACAGCGGCTCCTTCAGCACCTGGTCGTCCCACGGCGTCTCGTCGTACGCGTGCAGCAGCACGTGCGAGTGCGCGTCGATCATGCCGGGCATCAGCGTCGTGCCGGGCAGCGCGACGGTGCGCGCGTTGGCCGGCGCGGCGACGCTCGCCGCCGGCCCGACGGCGGCGATGCGCGTGCCGCGCACCAGCACCACCCAGTCGGCGCGCGGCGCGTCGGCCTCGCCGTCCCACACCGCGGCGGGGCGCAGCAGCACGGGCGTGGTGTCGACGGGCGCGCGCGCGGCCTGCGCGTGCAGCGACGACGAGCCGGCGAGCGATGCGGCGGCGGCGAGCGCGAGGCCGTGGGCCCGGCGCGCGCGATGGACGTGCGGCATGTGCGGAGGCGGGGGAGAGGGCGTCAGTGCGGCGTGGCGGCGGGCGGCACGACCGCCTCGCGGGCGAGCGCCGGCGTCGCGTTGACGCGCGTCACGCCGCCGGACACGAGGAAGGCCATGACGTCGGCGCTGTCGGCGGGGAGCGGACGCACGCGGTCCGCGGGGAAGAGCAGCACGTGGCCGGCGACGCTGTACGAGAACGGGAAGTACACTGCCACCTGGCCGTGCAGGCCGAGGTGCTCCAGCGACGACTGCGTCACGAAGCCGATCGCGGCGCCCTCCGACTCCGGGTACACCGTCACGACGACCGGGCGGTCGAAGCGGCGCTGCTCGCCGACGAAGGCGTTCAGCAGGTCCTTGGTGGACGCGTACAGCAGCCGCACGAAGGGCAGGCGGGTGAGCAGCGACTCGACGACCGCGAACAGCCCGCGCGCCAGGAAGCTGGACGCGAGGAAGCCGATGAGGATCAGGAACGCGAGCGTCGCGACGAAGCCGAGGCCGGGGATCGGGAGCCCGAGCCACCCGTCGATCAGCACGAACAGCCGCCAGCACACGTAGCCCGTGAACGCGAGCGGCGCGACGACGACGAGTCCGCGGAGGAAATAGTTGACGAGGGCGCGCATCGCCCAAAGCTAGCGCGTGAACGCCGCCGCGTGCTCGCGTGCGAACTCGGCCAGCGTGCGGGGCGCGCGATTGATGATGGCGGCGACGTGGCCCGTCGGCGTCGTCCCCTCGCCGTGCACGCTGCGCGCGTAGAGGTCCAGCAGCGCGTCGACGAGCCACGCCTCCATGCCGCGCGCCAGCATGGCGCCGCGCACCGCCTCCGCCGGCAGCTCGACGTGCGCCACCTCGCGTCCGAGCACCTCGGAGAGGATGGCGGCGATCTCCGGGTACGCGTGCGCGGCGCCGCCGGTCAGCTCGTAGGCGTTCCCCGCGTGGCCGTCGTCGAGCAGCACGCGCGCCGCCACGGCCGCGACGTCGGCCGCGTCGATGAGCGGGAGCGCCCCCGTGGGCGGCGCGTACAGCCGCCCCTCGCCCGCGACGCTCGCCGCCGACGCGAGCAGGTTCTGCATGAAGTGCGTGGGACGCAGGAACACGCTGGGCACGCCGAGGGCGGTGGCGCGCGCCTCGATCTGGCCGTGGTCGCGCTGGAGCGCGTTGTCGGCCGTCGGGTCGGCGCCGGTGACCGAGAGCTTCACCAGCAGCCCCACGCCCGCCGCGGCCGCGGCGTCGATGGCGTGCGTCTGGAGCGCGACCTCGCGCGCGTCGGGCGGGCTGAGGAGGAACAGCCGCTCCACGCCGTCGAACGCGCGCGTGAGCGACGCGCGGTCGTCGAGCGAGCCCGCGACGGGCGTCGCGCCCATCGCGCGCGCGGCCTCGCTGGCGGCGAGGGTGCGCGCGAGGGTGCGCGGCGCGGCGCCGGCCGCCGCGAGCTCGCGCAGCAGGTGGCGTCCCACGTTGCCAGTGGCGCCGACGACGAGCAGCATGGGCGGACCTCGGAAGGGGCGGGACGCGCGGCGCGCGGTTGCCCGCATGACGGCCGCCGTCTAGGGTTGCACGATGACGACGAAGGTAGCCTCCCGCTCCGCGACCGCCAGCCGCGCGGCGTCGCACGGCGCGCCGCGCGCCCTGGTGAGCTGGAGCGGCGGCAAGGACTGCGCGCTCGCGCTGCACCGCGTGCGGCAGGACGGCAGCGCGCGCGTCGACGGCCTGCTGACGACGGTCACCGACGGGTACGACCGCATCAGCATGCACGGCGTGCGGCGCGCGCTGCTCGAGGCGCAGGCCGCGGCCGTGGGGCTGCCGCTGACGACGGTGCGCATCCCGCCCGCGTGCACGAACGCCGACTACGAGGCCCTGACCGGCGACGCGCTCGCGGCCTACGCGGCGGGCGCGGGCGAGTCGATCGTCTTCGGGGACCTGTTCCTCGCCGACGTGCGCGCGTACCGCGAGCGCCTGCTGCGACCGCACGCGCTGGCGGCGCACTTCCCGCTCTGGGGCGAGGACACCGCGGCCCTCGCGCGCCGCTTCGTGGCGCTGGGCTTCCGCGCGACGCTGGTGTGCGTGGACCCCGCGCAGCTCGATCCGCGCTTCGCCGGCCGCGCCTTCGACGACGCGCTGCTGGACGAGCTGCCGCCCGGCGTGGACCCCTGCGGCGAGCGCGGGGAGTTCCACACCTTCGTGCACGACGGGCCGGTCTTCCGGCAGCCAGTGCCGGTGCTACCGGGCGAGGTCGTGGAGCGGGGCGGCTTCGTCTTCGCGGACCTGCTGCCGGGCTGACGGGCCGCCGGCCGGACCCCACCAACGGGCTCCGCGCCGGGCGCGTATCCTGGGGAGCCGGCAGGGTGGGCGGGGCGACGCGAGCCCCCGCGCACGAGCATCACGCAGCCGGCGCGGCGCGTCCTCCGCGCGCCGCCGACGCGTCTCCTCCCCTCCCATGACCGTGCCATTCCCCCGGCCGCGCCGCTCGGCGTGGGCCCGGGCCGCGGCAGCCGCCGCCGCCCTGACGCCGGCTGCCTTCCCGCTCGTCGCGCCCGCGCGCCTGCCCGCGCAGGGGCCCGCGCGCCCCGCGACGGCCGCCCCGACCGGCGCGCGCCGCGCCCTCACGCAGGCCGAGTACGACACGTGGCGCGGCGTGCAGGGGACGACCCTGTCGCGCGACGGCCGGTGGCTCGCCTACCAGATCGGCCCCGTCGTGGGCGACGGCGAGCTGGTGGTGCGCGGCACCTCGGCCACGACCGAGTACCGCGTGCCGCGCGGCTACACCGGCCGCCCGCAGCTCACGCCCAACGCCGACTCGGGCTTCACGGCGCCGGCGCCGGTGTTCAGCGCCGACGGGCGCATCCTCGCCGCGATGACGTACGCGACGCGCGCGGAGTTCGAGCGCGCCCGCGCGCGCCGCGGCGCGCCGCCGCCGCGCGCGACGCTGGCGATGATCGCGCTGGCCGACGGCAAGGTGACCAGCGTGCCGCGCGTGCGCTCGTTCCAGATGCCGCGCGAGTCCGGCGGCTGGATCGCC
>CBHYLO010000235.1:0-6837 GCA_966128675.1 uncultured bacterium
GGCGCTCGGCGCGCGCTCCGGCGTACGCTGGGGGCGAGCGCCGAGCGCCCAGCGCCGAATGCCGAGAGAAGTGGGCGTCGTCATCATCCCACTGCTTCCTCGCGCAGCGTCCCCGCGATCGGCAGCGACGCGGCGCGCCACGACGGGTAGACGCCCGCCGCGACCCCCGACAGCACCAGCAGGCCGAGCGCGCGCCACGCGGCGGCGGGCTGGAAGACGAAGAACTCGAACGCCGCCGGCAGCCCCGGGAAGTCGGAGAGGATCGCGTTCAGGTATCGTGCGGTCACCAGGCCGAGTGCCAGTCCGAGCGCGGCGCCCGTGAGGCTGAGTGCCGCGCCCTCGATGACGATCTGCTGCACCACGTGGAAGCGGCTGACGCCGATCGCGCGCAGCACGGCGATCTCGCCCACACGCTCGTTGACGGACACGGTCACCAGCGTCGTGACGAGGAGGAAGCCGATGACCAGGCTGATGGCGCCGAGCACGAAGGCGAGCTGGCGGAAGTAGCTGAGGCGCTGCTCCACCTGCGCCAGCGCGGTGGCCGTGGAGATGGCACTCACGCGCGGCTGCGTGCGCTCGATGTCCGCGCGCACCGCCTCGACGTCGGCGCCGTCGCGCACGCGCGCCATCAGCAGCGACACGCGGTCGTGTCCCTCGGGCCCGCGGAGCGCCTGCAGCGTGGCCAGCGGCAGCGCGACCGCCGCCTGCCCCGCGGGCATGTAGAAGAAGCGCGCGGTGCCCACGATCGCCACGCGCTGCCGCGCCGCGTAGGCGCGCAGCTGCGGGTCGAAGCCGGCCGCGACGTCGATGGTATCGCCGACGTGCGCGTTCGCGGCGCGCAGGAAGGCGTCGTTCGCCACGACCTGGTCGGCGCGCGCGACGTCGGCGCCGCCGGTGCGCTCGTAGTCGCCCTGCACCGCCGGCTCGATGCCGAGCGCGAAGGTGACGGCGCGCGGCGGTGCGGGGCCCGCCGCGTCGCCCGCGCCGGCGGCGAGGACGTGCAGCTGGCCGCCGAGCACGGGGCTCACGGCCGCGACGTCCGGCCGCGCGCGCAGCGCGGCCACCAGCTCCGCCGCGCCGGCGATGGTCGCCTCGCTGTCGAACGGCAGCGTGCCCTTGGGCGCGAGCCGCAGCTGGTAGCCGCGCACCAGCAGCAGGTCGCCGAACGACTCGCGCATCCCGCCGGCGAGCATCACCATGTCCAGCAGCAGCGCGGCCGACACGGCGACGCCGAGGATCGCGAGCAGCGTGCGCGTGCGGTGGCGGACGAGCGCCGCGGCGGCGAGCGTGAGGCGCATGCGCTAGCGGCCGAACAGTTCGAGCGGCGCCGTGCGCGCCAGCCGCACCGCGGCCGCCAGCCCCGCCAGCACGCCCAGCACCAGCGACAGCCCCACCGCGAACGTCGCGACCTCCGGCGTCACGAGCGCGAACAGCAGCGGCGTGCGGTAGACGCCCTGGTAGTACGCGTTCACCACGCCGCTGGCCGCCCAGCCGATGCCGAGGCCCATCGTGCTGCCCAGCAGCGCGACCATCGACGCCTCCAGCACCAGCGCGCCCACCACCGTGCGGCGCGAGATGCCCATCAGCCGCAGCGCCGCCACGTCGCGCCGCCGCTCGTCGATCTTGAGCAGCAGGATGCAGAGCAGGAACGCCGCGCTGGCGACGACCGTGATGACGCCGATCGCGCGGTGGAAGCGGCGCACGACCTGGAAGGTGCGCGACGTCTTCACGGCGACGTCCGTGCTGCGGTAGGCGCGGAAGCCGAACGCGGCGTCGTTGACGGCGGTGAGCGCGCGCGCCGTGGCGTCCGGACCGCGCGTCGCGACCGCGAACCGGTCGACGCGGTTGTCGTAGCCCGCGAGCCGCTGCAGCTGGTCCAGGTGCAGCCGGACGCGATACTCGCCGCGCGCGATCTCCGCCGGGTCGGCGCCGCGCCGCACGAACGCGCCCACGAGCACCGTGTCCGCGGCGGTGGTGCGCCCTTCCGCCCGGGACGTCGCCGCCAGCACCACCGTGTCGCCGAGGCGGAGCCCCGCGTCGCGCTGCAGCCGCTCGTCGACGGCGATCGTGCGCAGCGCGCCGGCGCGTGGCAGCGGCGTGACGCGGCCTCCCTCGACGACCACGGGCGCGGCGCCCTGCGCCGTGGCGGGCCGCGGCGCGAGCGCGAGGAGCGACGCGGCGAGCGCCGGGCGGAGCGACAGGAGGAGGGAGGGCATGCGGCCGGCGGGAAACGGCGGGTGCGCGCGGCGGGTTCCCGCCGTCGCCCGCACGGGACGCGCGTCGTGCGTCAGTCGGCGCGCTCGGGGACGCGCCCCTGCGGCGGCGCCACGCGCGCCAGCTCCTCGCGCAGCACGCGCTCCTCGACCTCGGGCTCGCGCACCGCGCGCACCCACTGCGCGGTGTCGCGCAGCGACGCGCGCGACTCGGGGAAGCCGAGCTCGGACTCGCGCATCTTGCGCAGCCCGCGCGTCACGAGGACGTACGCGACGCCCAGCTCGAGCGCGCCGACGAGCAGCGTCCCCGCCCAGTAGTTGCCGAGCAGGCGCCCGAAGAGCGCGGCGAGCGCGATCGTGAGCGCGGAGAGCGCGATGACGGCCGCCCCGAACGCGACCGCGAGCCGCACGGTGCCGCGGGCGGCGCTGTGCACGCTCTCGCGCACCTCCAGCTTCGCCAGCCGCACCTCGTCGAGCGCCAGGCGCTTGGAATCGTCGGCCAGCCGGCGGATCAGGTCGGGGATGCCGGCGTCGGGATCGATCGGCGCGGGGGGACGGCTGGCCACGGCAACCTCCGGTGGGACGACGGACACGCGGCGTGGCGCCGCGAGGCGGATGCTGCGCTCCACGTCGGGCGCGACGCGGCAGGGCGCAAAGAGCGTTCCGGCGACGGGCGCGCGACGAGGGGCGTCAGCGGCGAGGGCGTCAGCGACGAGCTGGAGGAACGCTCACGGGGTGCCGGCGTTCCCGCGGTCCCGGGCGGCCACGCGCCCCGCGACGCTGCGGCGCGTGCGCGGCGCCTCGACGGGCTCCAGCGGCTCCACCAGCACCTGCTGCGCGACCACCGGCCCCACCGCGGGCCGCGCGTCGCCGACCGCGAGCGTGAGCGGCCCGTCGAACGGCGCGCGCGCCACCAGCGTCACCTCGGTGCCCGGCGTCAGCGCCAGCTCGCCCAGGTAGCGCAGCAGCTCGCCGTCCTCGTCGCTCACGCGGACCACGCGCGCCCGCGCGCCCGGCGCGAGGTCGGCCAGCGCGACGTGGTGCCGCTCGTCCACCGCGCCCTCGCGCGTGGGGATCGGCGCGCCGTGCGGGTCGAACGCCGGATCGCCGAGCGCTGCCGCCATCCGGTCGATGAGCGCGTCGGACGCCGCGTGCTCCAGCCGCTCGGCCTCCTCGTGCACGCCGTCCCACGGGTAGCCCAGCACGGTGGCCAGGTAGCACTCGAGGATGCGGTGGCGGCGCAGCGTGCGGAGCGCGGCGCGCCGGCCGTCCGGCGTCAGCCGCACGCCGCGGTACCGCTCGTAGGTCAGCAGCCCCTGCTCGGCCAGCCGCCGCACCATGCCGCTGACGCTCGCGGGCGCGACGCCTAGGCGGTGCGCGATCTCGTTGGTCGCCGCGGAGCCGCCGGTGCGCTCCAGATCGTAGACGGCCTTGAGGTAGTCCTCGACCGGGGCGGTGAGCGCGGGAGCGCTGTGCGGTGGGGCGGCGGGGCGCGACGACATGCGCCTAAACGTAGCCCGTCAGGCCGGCGGCGGGACCGGGACCGCCTCGAGCGCGCGGGCGGGCGTCGGGCGGGCGGGCTGCGGTCCGCGCAGCAGCAGCACCGGGATCGACGCGCGGTGGCGCACGGCCTCGGCCACCGAGCCGTAGACGACGTCGGCCAGGAAGCGGTGGCCGTGCGTGGCCATCGCGATCAGGTCGCAGCGCTCGCGCGCCGCGGCGGCCAGGATCTCGTCGGCGGGGTCGCCGCTCGCCAGCACGGCGTCGCACTCGAACCCCTCGGTGCACAGCGCCTCGCAGGTCGACTCGAGGTACTCGCGGTCGCGCCGCATCTCCTCGGACTCGCGCAGCGGCACTTGGCCGATGTTGCGCGCGACCCACCCGTCGGCCACGTGGATCAGCGTGACGCTCGCCCCGCACAGCCGGGCCAGTGGGCGGACGTGCTCGAGGATGCACGCGTCGTACGGCGAGTGCTCGAGCGGCACCAGGATGCGGGTGTAGACCGACATGGCGGGAGTCTGGCCTCGGGAACGGGGGCCCGCAAGCAAGGAAGCCCCTACGGGTACGGCGAGCTCCCCTCGACCGGAGCTGCGGACTGCGGGCTGCGGATCGGCCGCCGCTCGGGACGTTCCGTCGGCGAATCCGCCGCCCGCAGCCCGCAGCCCGCAGCCCGCAGTCCGCAGCTCACGGCGCGCGACCCGCTGCGCCGTGATGGGGGCTCACCCGAGGAACTCGCGGGCAGTCTGGACGAGCAGCCACGCGTTCAGCCCGCCGATCACCGTCGCCACCAGGTACGCCAGCGCCTTCAGCCAGCCGGGGTTCACGAACTCGCCCATCTTCAGCCGGTCGCTCGTGAACTGCACCAGCGGGAAGACCGCGAACGACAGCTGCAGCGACAGCACCACCTGGCTGAACACCAGCAGCTGCGCCGTCCCGCTCTCGCCGTAGAGCACCGACACGATCACCGCCGGCACGATGGCGATCGCGCGCGTGATGAGCCGCCGCATCCACGGGCGCAGCCGGATGTCGAGGAAGCCCTCCATCACGATCTGCCCCGCCAGCGTGCCCGTGAGCGTCGAGTTCTGCCCCGACGCCAGCAGCGCGAGCGCGAACACCGTGCTCGCCGCGCCCACGCCCAGCAGCGGCGACAGCAGCTGGTACGCGTCCTGGATCTCCGCCACCTGCGTGTTGCCCGACTTGTAGAACGTCGCCGCCGCGACGATCAGGATCGCCGCGTTGATGAACAGCGCCAGGCTGAGCGCCACCGTCGAGTCGATGAAGGCGAAGCGCACCGCCTCCTTCTTCCCCGCCGCGCTCTGCTCGTAGCGGCGCGTCTGCACGATCGACGAGTGCAGGTAGAGGTTGTGCGGCATCACCGTCGCGCCCAGGATGCCGATCGCGATGTAGAGCTTCGCCGGGTCGCGCACGATGTCCGGGTCGGGCACGAAGCCGCGCGCGACGGCCACCATGTCGGGGCGCGACACGAACAGCTCGAACAGGAAGCAGCCGCCGACCGTGGCGACGAGCGCGATGACGAACGCCTCCAGCCGCCGGAAGCCCTTGTTCTGCAGCGTCAGCACGAGCAGCACGTCCGCCGCCGTGATGATGATGCCCCACGTCAGCGGGATGTCGAACAGGAGGTTGAGCGCGATCGCCGTCCCGATGACCTCGGCCAGGTCGCACGCCGCGATCGCGATCTCGCACAGCACCCAGAGCGCGAAGTTGACGCCCGGCGAGTAGTGGTCGCGGCAGGCCTGCGCGAGGTCGCGGCCCGTGACGATGCCGAGCTTGGACGCGAGGCCCTGCAGCAGCACCGCCATCAGGTTCGACAGCAGGATCACGCTCAGCAGCGTGTAGCCGAAGCGCGACCCGCCGGCGAGGTCGGTCGCCCAGTTGCCCGGGTCCATGTAGCCGACCGCCACCAGGTACCCGGGGCCGGCGAACGCCAGCATCTTCCGGAAGGTCCCCACGCCCGAGACGGGCACGGTCCGGTACGCCTCCGCCAGCGACGGCGCCAGACGGGAACGGCGCCAGCCCGCGTCGGGGGCGCCGTCGGCGGACGCCGGCGGCGCGAGCTCCGGATCGTCGACGGGAGCCGGCCCCGACGGCGGGGCCGACGGAGCGGCGGACGGAGAGGACGGCGGAGCCATGGCGGCGCGGTTGGGGTCGGGTGCGCCCACAAGTTAGGTCGCCCTAACTTCACCCGCAAGGCGAGACGCGACCCGGCCGCCGCCCCTCCTCAGTCGCCCGCCGCCGACCCCCGGACCGGGAACGGGGCCGGGAACGGGGCCGGCGGCCACCGCTCCAGCAGCTGCTCCACGATCCGGTGCGTCATCCCCCAGATCGTGTGGCCGTCGTGCACGAAGCTCGGCACCGTCAGCGCGTGGCCGCGCGCCTGCACCGTGGAGGTGGTCGCGAAGCCCGGCTCGCCGAAGCGCCGGATCGGCACCCAGAACGCCGCCGCCAGCTCGTCGCTCAGCACCAGCGGCCCCGGCGCCGCGAGCGCCACGTGCGGCCGCACCACGATCGCCGGCAGCGCCGGGTTCCGCGGATAGAGGTCGTCCAGCGTCCCCAGCAGCAGGCCGTCGCGCCGCAGCTCGAGCCCCGTCTCCTCCCACGTCTCGCGCGCCGCGGTGTCCCACGGCGTCGCGTCGTTGGGCTCCGCGCGGCCGCCCGGGAAGGCCACGTGCCCGCTCCACGGGTCGCCCTCCCACTCGGCCCGCTTCACGAACAGCAGCTCCGGCGTGCCGTCGTCGCGCAGCCGGAGCACGAGCGCGACCGCCGCGTGCCGCGGCGGCGGATCGTCCGGATGCACGCGCGCCGCGACGCCCGGCCGCGTGGCCAGCGCCGCGGCGAGCCGCGCGATCTCCGGATGCGCGAGGGCGGCGGCGAGTCGGGCCTCCCCGCCGGCGCTCACGCGCCCCCCCTCACTCGACGTCGCCGCCCGCGTCGGCCCACGCCCGGATCCCGCCGCGCATCGAGCTCACCTTCCGGTAGCCCATCTGCTGCAGGATGTCCGCGGCCATCGCGGAGCGGTTGCCGGACGCGCAGTAGATCACGACCTCCTGCTCGCGCGGGATGCGCGTCTCGATCGCGGACTCCATCACGCCGCGCGGGATGTGCA
>CBHYLO010000236.1:0-6832 GCA_966128675.1 uncultured bacterium
CGATCCGCAGGATCCGTCTCATCCGGAGCATCCGTAGCCCCTCGTTCGCCGACCGGTGCCTGGTGCGCCGGATCCTGAACCACGAAGAGAAGACAGGATGACCGGATGACCAGGAGGCTCCGCGTGGCGCACTGCTCCAGGCGCCGGTGCGGAGCCGCCGTGTCATCCGGTCATCCTGTCCGATGCCCTTCGCTCCACGGGCCCAGCGCACCCATGGTTCTCCACGTTGCGAGCCGCCACCCCGTGCCGTAGGTTGTACGCAACACTGTATACAGTGCCGCCGGCCGAGTGACCCCTTCCTCCGAGCTCCGCGCATGTCCGCACAGGATCCCGTCTCCCGCCGCGCGTTCGTCCAGCTCGCCGCCGGCGCCTGCGCCGCGCTTGCCGCGACGCCCGCGATCGCCGCCCCCATGCTCAACCGCGGCCGCTTCCGGCTCTTCGGCACCGCCGGCCGCGACTACTCGGCGCGCGCGATCGCGCTCGTGCAGCGGTCCGTCGTCATCGACATGCTCGGGCCGTTCACGCTCGACTTCCCCCAGCAGGCCAAGTGGGAGAAGAACCCCGAGAGCTTCACCGCCGCGCAGTTCCAGAAGTTCAAGGACTCCGGCATCAACGTCTTCCATCCCGCCATCGGCCTGGGCGGCACCAACGCGTACGAGACCGCGCTGCAGTGGTTCGCCGGCTGGAACTCGTTCATCGCCGGCAACGACGAGCGCCTCATGCGCATCGACTCGCCCGGCGACTTCGGGCGCGTGAAGGGCTCCGGCAAGGTCGGCGTGCTGCTCGGGCTGCAGAACGCGCAGCACTTCCGGCGCCCCGACGACGTCGACTTCTTCCACGGCCTCGGCCAGCGCGTCGCGCAGCTCACGTACAACAGCCGCAACCTGATCGGCAACGGCTCCACCGAGCGGCGCGACGAGGGGCTCAGCGACTTCGGCGTCGCCATCGTCGAGCGCATGAACAAGGTCGGCATGGCTGTCGACGTGTCGCACTGCGGCGACCGCACCACGCTCGACGCCTTCGAGGTGTCGAAGAAGCCCGTGCTCATCACGCACTCCAACGTGCGGGCGCTCGCCAACGGCCATCCGCGCGACAAGGCGGACGAGGCCATCCTCGCGGTCAAGAAGTCCGGCGGCGTCATGGGCATCACCGGCGTGCGCATGTTCGTGCGCGACAGGGAGCCCACCACCATCGAGCACGCGCTCGACCACTTCGACTACGTCGCGAAGCTCATCGGCCCCGAGCACCTGGGCGTCGGCAGCGACATCGACCTCGACGGCTACGACGACATGCCGTCGGAGCTGAACAAGCAGCTGCGCGCCGGCTACAAGGGCAGCTACGGCTTCCGCGACAAGATCGACATCGAGGGGCTGGACCATCCCAAGCGCATGTACGACCTCACCGAGGGGCTGATCCGCCGCAAGTACACCGACGCGCAGATCGAGGGGGTCCTCGGCGGCAACTTCCGGCGGGTGCTCTCCCAGATCTGGACCGTCTGAGCGGCCCATGTCCGCCGACGACATCGAGGTGCGCCCGCTGCGCACGGCGGCGGACTACGCCGCCTGCGTCGCGCTGCAGATGGCGACGTGGGGCGCGGGATTCCGCGAGGCCGTGCCCGCGACCATCCTGCGCATCGCGCAGCGGCTGGGCGGCGTCGCCACCGGCGCGTTCGCGGCCGACGGCACGCTGCTCGGCTTCGTCTTCGGGATGACCGGCGTCGAGGACGGCGCCGTCGTGCACTGGTCGGACATGCTCGCGGTGCGCGACGACCTGCGGAACCACGGGATCGGCCGCCGGCTCAAGCTCCACCAGCGCGACGCGGCGCGCGCGGCGGGCGCGACGCGCATGTACTGGACGTACGATCCCATGCTCGCGCGCAACGCGCACTTCAACCTCACCCGGCTGGGCGCGCGCGTCGTCGAGTTCGTGCCCGACATGTACGGTACCGACACCGGCAGCGCGCTGCACGGCGACTCAAGCACCGACCGGTTCATCGTCGTCTGGCCGCTCGCCGCGCGCGGCGACGCACCGGCGTCCGCGCCGGACGACGCGCACGACGACGCGCAGGACGCCCCGATCCTCAACGACGGCGCCGCCGACGGGCGCGACGCCGAGCCCGCGCGGATCGCCCGCGACATGCCGCCACGGGTGCGCGTCGAGATCCCGTCCGACCTCCACGCCGTGCAGGAGGCCGCGCCGGCGCGCGCGGCGCACTGGCGCGCCACGGGCCGCGACGCGCTGCAGTGGGCGCTGGGGCACGGCTACGCCGTCGAGCGCTTCGTGTACGACGCGGCGGCGGGGCGCGGCTTCTACGTGCTGGCGCGGACCTGACGCCGCGGCGCCGCGCGGCGTATTCATCGTGGGCGCACCCACCACCGCGGGCCGCCAGCCGGCCGGGGAGCTCCGCATGCCCTTCCTCCGACGTTCCCTCCACGCGCTGCTCGCCGCGCTCGCGACGGCCACCGCGGCCGCCGCGCAGGAGGCCGTGCGCAAGGACGCGCCGGCCGCGCCCGACTACTCGGCGCCCGCCGGCGCGCCGTACACGGCGGAGCCGGTGACCGTCACCACGCCGGCCGGCCACACGCTCGCGGGGACGCTGACGCTGCCGCGCGGCGCGAGCCGCGCGCGGCCGGTGGGCGCGATCGTCACGATCACCGGCTCGGGCCCGCAGGACCGCGACGAGGCGATCGGCCTCGAGGGCTACCGCCCGTTCCGCCAGCTCGCCGACTCGCTCGGCCGCCGCGGCATCGCGGTGCTGCGCATGGACGATCGCGGCACCGGCGCGTCGAAGGGGACGTTCCGCGGCGCCACCAGCGCCGACTTCGCCGAGGACGTGCGCGCGGGCCTCGCGTACCTGCGCACGCGCCCCGAGATCGACGCGCGGAAGCTGGGCGTCGTGGGCCACAGCGAGGGCGCCGTGATCGCGCCGATGGTGGCCGAGAAGGAGCCCGCGCTGGCGGGCATCGTGCTGCTGGCGGGCGTCGCGCAGCCGGCGCGCAGCGCGCTCGCCTTCCAGCTGAAGAACCTCTACGAGCACGACACGCTGCTCACCGTCGCCAAGCGCGACTCGGCCATCGCCGCCATCCCGCAGCGCATGGAGGCGATGATGGCCGCCGATCCGTGGATGCGCTTCTTCCTCACGCACGATCCTGCGGCCACCATGCGCCGCGTGAAGACGCCGGTGCTGATCCTCACCGGCGCGCGCGACCAGCAGGCCGCGCCCGAGCAGGTGGCCGAGCAGGAGGCGGCGTTCCGGGCCGGCGGCAACACGGACGTCACCGCGCGCGTGCTGCCGGGGCTCAACCACCTCTTCGTCGTCGACGCCGACGGCTTCCCCGGCAACTACCGCAGGCTGCCGGCGCCCGTCATGGTGCAGCCCGAGGCGCTCGGCATCGTCGTCGACTGGCTCGCCGCGCACCTGCGCTGACCCCGGTCATCCCTCATGCCCGACACGGCCACGACGCTGCACCCCGCGCGGCTCGCGCTGCGCGAGATCCGCCTCCCGCTGAAGGAGGCGTTCCGCATCTCGTCCGGCGTCGTCACCGAGCGGCGCATCCTGCTGCTGGAGCTGCACGACGCCGACGGCATCGGCGTGTGGGCCGAGTGCGTCGCCGGCGAGCAGCCCAACTACAGCGCGGAGACGATCGACACCGCGTGGCACGCGATCACGTCGTGGGTGGCGCCCCGCGTGATCGGCCACGCCATCGCGGGCCCCGGATCGGTGCACGACCTGCTCGCACGCGACTTCCGCGGGCACCCGATGGCCAAGGCGGCGATCGAGATGGGGTGCTGGGCGCTGGCGGCGGAGCGCGCCGGCGTGCCGCTCGCGCGCCTGCTGGGCGGCACGCGCACGCACATCGCCACCGGCATCTCGCTCGGCATCCAGGCCACGCCCGAGGCGCTGGTGGAGCGCGCGCTGGCCGCGCGCGCGGCCGGCTACCGCAAGATCAAGCTGAAGATCCAGCCCGGCGCCGACGTCGCGTACGTGCGCGCCGTGCGCGAGGCGCTGGGGCCCGACGTCGCGCTGATGGCCGACGCGAACTCCGGCTACACCATCGACGACGCCGATCACCTCGTGCAGCTCGACGCCTTCGGCCTGACGATGATCGAGCAGCCGCTGGGCCGCGAGGACCTGGTGCAGCACGCCGCGCTGCAGCGCCGCCTGGCGACGCCGCTCTGCCTGGACGAGTCGATCACCGACGCCGACCGCGCGCGCGACATGCTCACGCTGGGCAGCGGGCGCATCGTCAACATCAAGCCGGGGCGCGTGGGCGGCTTCACGTCGTCCATCGCCATCCACGACGTGTGCCGCGCGGCCGGCGTGCCGGTGTGGTGCGGGGGGATGCTGGAGAGCGGCGTCGGCCGCGCGTACAACGTCGCGCTGGCGTCGCTGCCCGGCTTCTCTATGCCGGGCGACCTGTCGCCGAGCGCGCGCTACTGGGCGCGGGACGTCGTGACGCCCGAGTGGACGATGAGCGACGACGGCATGGTGACGGTGCCACTCGACCGGCCGGGGATCGGCGTGCAGGTGGACGTGGACCGCATCGACGACCTGACCGTGCGGCGTGAGATGATGCGCAGCCGGACGGCGGCGCATGTCTGACGTGCCCGGCGCGCTCGCCGCGCTCTTCCCGCCCGACCGGCGCGACGCGCTGGTGGCGCTGCGGCGCGACCTGCACCGCCATCCCGAGCTGTCGTTCGCGGAGACGCGCACGGCGGACGCGCTGGAGCGCGCGCTCGCGCCGCTGCGCCCCGCGTCCATCGCCCGCGTCGCGGGGACGGGCGTCGTCGCGCGCATCCGCGGCCGCGATCCGGGTGCACCGGTGGTCGCGGTGCGCGGCGACATCGACGCGCTGCCGATCCACGAGAACACCGGGCTGCCCTATGCGTCCGTCAACGACGGCGTGATGCACGCCTGCGGGCACGACGTGCACGCGTCGTGGGCGGTGGGCGCCGCGCACCTGCTGGCCGAGCGGCCGGCGGCGGGCGACGTGCTGGTCGTGCTGCAGCCGGCGGAGGAGACGGGCACGGGCGCGGCGGCGGTCCTCGCCAGCGGCGCGCTGGACGGCGTGGCCGCGATCTTCGGCGCGCACGTGGACCGGCGCTTCGCGGTCGGCGAGGTCGTGGCGCAGGCCGGGCCCCTGGCCGCCGCCGCCGACACCTTCACGATCGAGCTGGTGGGGCGCGGCGCGCACGGCGCGCGCCCGCACGAGTCGGCCGATCCGGTGGTGGGCGCGGCGGCGCTCGTGAGCGCGCTGCAGACCGTCGTCGCGCGGCGCGTGAACCCCGCGATCCCCGCGGTCGTGACGGTCGCCACGCTGCAGGCGGGCACGGCGCCCAACGTGATCGCCGAGCGGGCGACGATGACGGGGACGCTGCGCGCGGTGGATCCGGCGACGCGCGCGCTGCTCGCGAGCGAGGTACGCCGCATCGCGGCCGGCATCGCCGCCGCGCCCGGGCTCACCGCGGACGTGCGCATCGCGCTCGCCCCGCCGCCCAAGGTGACCCCCGAGCGGCCGGCCGCCTGGGCGCGCGCCGCCGCCGAGTCGCTGCTCGGCGCCGACGCGATCGTGCCGCTCGGCATCACGAACATGGGCGGCGAGGACTTCGCGTACTACATGGAGCGCATCCCCGGCTGCTTCCTGCGCGTCGGCGCGCGCGAGGCGGGCGGCGCGCCCATCCCCGCGCACACGCCGCAGTTCCACGCCGCGGAGGCCAGCCTGTTCGTGGGCGCCGCGGTGCTCGCCGAGTCGGCGCGCGTCGCGTCGGCGGCGCTGGCGGCCGGCGAGCGCGCGTAGGCGCGCCCGAGCCGCACTTCCCCTCACGAGGCGACCATGGACCAGCTCCGCCGCACGCTCGGGTTCCGCGACCTGCTGCTCATCGTGGTGGGGACCGTCATCGGCTCGGGCATCTTCATCGTGCCGGCCACCGTGCTGCGGCAGACGGGCGGCGCGCTCGGCCCCGCGCTGCTGGTGTGGCTGGTGGCCGGCGTGCTGTCGCTGCTCGGCGCGCTCACGTACGGCGAGCTGGGAGCGTCGCGGCCCGAGGCGGGCGGCCTGTACGCCTACATCCGCGACGCGTTCGGCCCGCTGCCGGCGTTCCTGTACGGCTGGACGACGTTCCTGGTGATCGGCGCGGGCTCCGTGGCGACGCTGGCGGTGGCGTTCACCGGCTACCTGCGCCAGTTCGTGGAGCTGTCGCCGACGGCGGCGCGCGTGGTCGCGGTCGCGCTGATCGCGGTCATCGCGGTGATCAACGTGCGGGGCACGCGCGAGAGCGCGCGCGTGCAGAACTGGAGCACGGGCATCAAGGCGGCGGCGATCCTGGTGATGAGCGTCGCGCTGCTCGCGTCCGGCGGCGGCGGCGTGGCGGCGGCGCCCGTGTGGCCGGCCGAGGTGACGCCCGGGCTGCTGTCGGGCGTGGGGCTGGCGATGATCGGCGTGCTGTGGGCCTACGAGGGGTGGCAGTACGTCACCTTCTCCGCCGGCGAGGCGCAGGACGCGCAGCGCACCTTCCCGCGCGCGATCGTCGCCGGCACCGGGCTGCTGATCGGCGTCTACATGCTGGCCAACGTCGCCTACGTCGCGGCGATCGGCGTCGACGCGGTGCAGGCGAGCGACCGCGTGGCCGCGACCGCGGTGGCCGCGCGCTTCGGGCCGGCGGCCGGGAAGCTGATCGCGGCGGTGATCCTGGTGTCGATGTTCAGCGCCGCCAACGGCCTGACGCTCACGACGCCGCGCATGTACTACGCGATGGCGCGCGACGGCGTCTTCTTCCGCAAGCTGGCCGAGGTGCACCCGCGCTACGGCACGCCGGCGTTCGCGATCGTCGC
>CBHYLO010000237.1:0-6824 GCA_966128675.1 uncultured bacterium
CGCCGCCTGAACCGGGAACCGACCGAGGCCGCTAGATTGCGGGCATGAGTGAGCTGCTCCCCGTCGTCCCGCTGCGCGACGTCATCGTGTTCCCGTCCGTCGCGACGCCCCTCCTCGTCGGCCGGGCGGCGTCGCTGGCGGCCGTCGAGCTGGCGGCGCAGGGCGCGCGGCAGGTGGCGCTGCTGGCGCAGCGCGATCCGACCACCGACGTCCCCGGGCCCGACGACCTGCACCACGTGGGCGTCGTCGCGCGCGTCGAGCACCTCAGCCGCCTCCCCGACGGGTCGGTGAAGGTGCTCGTGGAGGCGCTGTCGCGCGTGCGCGTCACGGCCATCGACGCGGTGCCCGGCAACGCGGGCGGGGCGCTGCGCGCGGCGGTGGTCCCCTTCCCCACCGCGGCCGAGGGGGAGGAGGAGGACGACGTACGCCGCGCGGCGGCGACGCACCTGCTGGCGGCGTTCGAGGACTACGTCGCGCTGCAGCGGCGCATCCCGCCCGAGGTCGTGGCCGTGGTGCGCGAGGCCCCGTCGCTGGAGCGGCAGGCGTGGGGGATCGCGGCGCACCTTGACGTGAAGGTCGACGCGCGGCAGGCGCTGCTCGAGGCGCCCGACCTCGCCGCGCTGCTCGCGAAGCTCGCGGAGGCGATCGCGGGCGAGGCCGTGCTGCTGCGGCTCGGGCACTCCATCGACGAGCGCGTGCGCGGCGCCGTGTCGCAGCACCAGCGCGAGTTCTGGCTCACCGAGCAGCTGAAGGCGATCCACCACGAGTTGGGGCACGACGACGGCGACGACGTCGCGGCGCTGGAGGCGTCGGTGCGCGAGGCGCGCCTGCCGGCGGCGACCGAGGAGCGCGCGCTGCGCGAGGTGCGCCGGCTGCGGCGCATGGCGCCGACGTCGCCCGAGGCGACCGTGGTGCGCAGCTACCTCGACTGGCTGCTCGCGCTGCCCTGGCACGCGCGCGCCGTCGCGCCCGACGCGCCCGTGGACCTGCGCGCCGCGCGCGCCGCGCTCGACGCCGACCACCACGGGCTGGAGGACGTGAAGGAGCGCATCCTCGACCACCTGGCGGTGCTCGCGCTGCGGCAGCGCGACGACGACGCGGGGCACGGCGAGCCGCGGCCGCCGGTGCTCTGCCTCGTGGGGCCGCCGGGCGTCGGCAAGACGTCGCTCGCGCGCTCCATCGCGCGCGCCACGGGCCGCCCCTTCGTCCGCGTCTCGCTCGGCGGCGTGCGCGACGAGGCCGAGATCCGCGGGCACCGCCGCACGTACGTCGGCGCGATGCCGGGGCGCATCCTGCAGGCCATGCGGCGGGCCGGCATGGTCGATCCGGTGATGCTGCTCGACGAGATCGACAAGATGGGCAGCGACTGGCGCGGCGATCCGGCGGCCGCGCTGCTGGAGGTGCTCGATCCCGAGCAGCACGACGCGTTCAGCGACCACTTCGTCGAGGTCGAGTACGACCTCTCGCGCGTGCTGTTCGTGACGACGGCGAACGGGCTGTCGCAGATCCCCGAGCCGCTGCGCGACCGCCTCGAGATCGTGCGCATCCCCGGCTACCTGGAGCCCGAGAAGCTGGCGATCGCGGAGCGCTTCCTCGTGCCGCGGCAGCTGCGCGAGTGCGGGCTCGATCCGGCGACGGTGACGCTCGCGCCCGACGTGCTGCCGGCGATCGTGCGCGGCTGGACGCGCGAGGCGGGCGTGCGCGACCTGGAGCGCCGCGTGGGCCGCGTCGCGCGCAAGCTCGCGCGCCGCCGCGCCGAGGCGCTCACCGAGACGAAGCCGGCGCCGAAGCGCGGCCGCGCGAAGCCGGCGGCGACGCCCGCGCCGCTCGCCGTCGCGACGACCGACCTGCCGTCCCTGCTCGGCGCCGCGCCGTTCGACGACGACGCCGCGTCGCTGGAGGACAAGGTCGGCGTCTGCAACGGCCTCGCGTACACGGCGGCCGGCGGCGAGCTGCTGGAGGTCGAGGTGAGCGTGGTGCCCGGCCGCGGCCGCGTGCAGCTCACCGGCACGCTGGGCGACGTGATGAAGGAGAGCGCGAGCGCCGCGGTGAGCTGGGTGCGCGCGCGCGCCGCCGCGATCGGCGTCGACCCCGAGTTCCACCGCACGCGCGACGTGCACGTGCACATCCCCGCGGGCGCGACGCCGAAGGATGGGCCGTCCGCCGGCATCACGATCGCGACCGCGCTCGTCAGCGCGCTCACGGGCGTGCCGGTGCGCGGCGACGTCGCGATGACCGGCGAGCTGACGCTGCGCGGCCGCGTGCTGCCCATCGGTGGGCTCAAGGAGAAGGGCGTCGCGGCGCATCGCCATCGCGTGGCGCACGTCGTCGTGCCGCGCGGCAACACGCGCGCGCTCGACGAGCTGCCGCCCGACGTGCGCGCGGGTGTGACCTGGCATCCCGTTGCGACGATGGACGAGGTGCTCGCGGTCGCGCTGCGCCCGCAGCCCGCGAGCACGCCGGTGGCACCCGATGCCGTCACGCCCGACCGCGCCACGCGCACGCGGCGGCGCGACGCCGTCCGCGCGCCCGAGCCGCGCACGCCCGAGACGCGGACGCGCCCGCCGTCGCGCCGCCCCACCGTGGCGCTCGACGCGCCCCGCCAGGAGACCGCATGAGCGCCGACCCGCTGGTGATCCGCCGGCTCGACTACCTGGGCCCGATGTCGTCGCCCGACGGCTGGCGTCCCGAGGCGAAGCTGCCCGAGGTCGCGTTCAGCGGCCGCTCGAACGTCGGCAAATCGTCGCTCATCAACAAGCTGGTGCGCCGCAAGGGCTGGGCGCGCGTCAGCAACACGCCGGGCCGCACGCGCGAGATCCACTTCTTCGACGTCAACGGGCAGTTCGCGCTCGTCGACCTGCCGGGCTACGGCTACGCGCGCATCTCGAAGGAGCGGAAGGCCGAGTGGCGCCCGCTGATCGAGGGGTTCCTGCGCCACAGCCCGCGACTGCAGGGCGTGGTGCAGCTGCTCGACGTGCGCCACGATCCCACGGGCGACGACCTGCAGATGCTCGACTTCCTGAGCGAGATCGAGGTGCCGACGATCATCGTCGCGACCAAGATCGACAAGATGAAGCGCGCCGAGGCGACCGCGCGCGTGCTGGCGACGGCGGCGGCGCTGGGGATGGACGAGTCGCAGATCATCCCGTTCAGCGCGGTCACGGGCGAGGGGCGCGACGACCTCGCGTCGGCGATCGCGGACCTGGTCGCGCAGCCCGCCTGGCGCGAGCCCGCGCCGGAGCCGGAGCCCGCGGTCGACGACGCCGCCGCGGCCGTGCCGACGGACGCGCCGCGCGCCGAGGACGACGCGCCGTGAGACGCCGGCGTGGCGGTGCGATGGCGCTGACGATCGGCGCAGCGGTGCTCACGTCGGCGTGCGCGGGCACCGCCGGCGCGCCCGGCGCGGCGCCCGCGCCGGCCACCCGCGGCGCGCTGGCCGGCGACACGAGCACCGCGACGCTGCTGCCGCCCGGCTTCGGCACGCTGCGGCAGCAGGACCTCGCGGTGCGCGTCTCGCTGGTGGGCGGCACCACGGTGCAGCTGCTGCCGCTGGACGAGAGCTTCATCCGCCTGCTCGCGCCCGACTCGTACCGCGCGATGCGCGACCTGCAGGCGAGCCGCCGCGTCGCCCTCGACTCGATCGCGCAGCGCTATCGCTATCCGCGCTACAGCGTGTGGTACGTGTCGTTCTTCGGCCGCGAGCAGGGCGAGGCGCGCTTCTCCCCGTTCGAGGTGATCCTCACGAACGCGGGCCGCGAGCTCCGCCCGCTGGACGTCGTGCCGGTGACGCGCGGCTTCGGCGAGCAGCGGCTGCAGCAGCGCGACGTGCAGAGCGCGCTGTACGTGTTCGACGGGTCGCTGGACCTGAACCAGCCCACGGAGTTCACCGTCGAGACCACGCGGGACGGCACGACCTGGAGCGGGCAGATCCTGCCCCGCGTCGAGCGCGAGCGCGCCCTGGTCCGCTCGCGCGCCGGCCGCTCGAGCGCGCCTCCCGCGACGACGCCGCGGCCGCGCTGATATTCGGCTCGAGCTCGCGGCTGTGTGCTTCCACGCGCCGCGCCAAGGCTCGATCGCGGAAGCCCGGCACCGAGCGCGCACGGGTGCAGCGCGCGGCGGCGGTCGTGACCACGCCGCTGCACGTGCCAGCGCGCGTGTCGACCACTCACGCCTCGGGCCACGCACGGAACCCTGGACGCAAGCGCGCCCGCCCGTCCGATAGAGGATGGGCGGGCGAGTTCGCCGAACGGACGACCTTACATCCCCGTCGACAGCGTGAGGCGCAGGGTGCGGGGCGCGCCGGGCATGATGTTGTTGTTCCCGTGCGAGGTCGCGTAGTAGCGCGCGTCGAGCAGGTTCTCGACGTTCAGCTGCGCGCGGGCGCGGGCGCCCAGCGAGAGGAAGAGGGCGCCGTCGACGCGGGTGAAGCCCGGCAGCGTCACCGTGTTGTCGATCGCGGCGTACATCTTCGCCTGCTGCACCACGCCCAGGCCCGCCGCGAGCATCGGCGCGACGCGCACGCGGTTCCAGAGCGAGAAGGTCTCGCGCGGCACGAGGGCCACCGACTGCCCCGCCTTCGCCGCCGCCGTGGTGCTCACGATCTCGGCGCGCTGCGCGGCGTAGCCGCCCGCGACCTGCCAGCGGTCCGTCAGCTGGCCCGTGAGGCCCAGCTCCCAGCCCGTCGTGCGCTGGCTCCCCGTCTGCACCGTGCGCGTCGGGTCCGTCGGATCGGGGGCCGACGTGTTCGTGCGGTCGAGGCGGAAGACCGCGCCGGTCAGCGCGAGGTCGCGGCCGACGTCCCACTTCGCGCCCAGCTCGCGGTTGCGGAAGCGCTCCGGCTCCAGCGTCTGCGTCGTGGCGGTCAGCGACGAGAACTGGTCGCCCGAGCTGGGAAGGAAGGACACGCCGTACGAGCCGTACACCGACACCGGCTCCAGCGGCTTGTAGACGAGCCCCGCCCGCGGCGAGAGCATGCGGTCGTCGCGGCGCAGCGTCTGGTCGTTGCGATGGTTCCGGAAGCGCAGGTCGAAGCGCTCGGCGCGCAGGCCGACGACCGCCTGCAGCTGCGACGTCAGCGCCACCTGGTCCTGCACGTAGGCCGCGGCGACGGTCGTCGTCGCGCGGTTGTCGGCGTCGGTCGCGCTCTGGCGGAACGTCACCGGCACGCCGACCGTCGGGCTGGCGAAGGGCACGCTCGTCGACGTCGCGGTGCCGCCGAAGTAGCCCGTCTCGCGGTAGTTGTCGGTCGCCTGGCGGCCGACCTCCGCGCCCGCGAGCAGCGTGTGGCGCACGCGTCCCGTCGACACGGCGTACGTGACGTCCGTCTGGTTGAACAGGTTCGCGCGGTCGGTGGCGTTGGCGTAGGCCGAGAGCGCGACCTGCGTCCCCGCGGCGTTCACCGCGCCCGGGAAGACGTTCTGGTAGAACTTGTCGTAGCGCGCCCAGCGCGTGCGGTTGCGCACCGTCACGCCGCGGCCCGCCTCGTGGTCCACGGTCATGGTGCCGGCGTGCACGCGCAGCGCGGAGTAGCTCGAGTCCGGGTTGCCGAAGAACGTCGTCGGGTCGCCGCCCGACGGGGCGCCGCGGAACGACGGCACGCCGCGATCGACGGTGCGGTCGTCGCCGAACCACTCGTAACCCAGGCGCACCACCGTGCGCGCGCCCGCGGTCAGCGCGAGCGTCGGGTTGACGCCGAAGCGGGTGACGTCGGCCTCGTCGCGGAAGCCGCCCGCGCGCTCGTACATCCCGTTCACGCGCGCCGCGAGCGCGGTGCCGAAGCCCTGGCCCACGTCCACCGCGCCGCGGCGCTGGTCGAACGCGCCGCCGGTGAGCGTCAGCGCGCGCGTCGGCGAGAACTGCGCCTCCTTGCTCACGCGGTTGATCACGCCGCCGCCGCCGCCGCGGCCGAAGATCATCGCGTTCGCGCCCTTCAGCGCCTCCACGCGCTCGACGTTGTACAGGTCGCGGAAGTACTGCGCGTCGTCGCGCACGCCGTCGACGAAGAAGTCCGCCGTCGAGCTGTTGCCGCGGATCGTCGGCGCGTCGCGATGGCCCTCGCCCTGCCCCATCGTCACGCCCGGCACGTAGCGCGCGAGGTCCGCCATCCCCTGCATCGCCTGGTCGGCGATGAGGTCGCGCGAGACGACGGTCACGGCCTGCGGCGTGTCGCGGAGCGGCGTGTCGGTCTTCGTGGCGGTCCGCGTGCGCGAGGCGACGTAGCCGCGGCGGCGCGCGGCCTCCCCGGTCACGAGCACGCGGCCCAGGGCGTAGCCGTCGGCGCGCGTGGCGGCGGGGGCGGCCCCGGCGGCCGTGACGATGGCCGAGCCGGCGTCGGCGAAGCGCACGGCGAGCCCGGAGCCCGCGAGGAGGCGGCGCAGCCCCTCGGCCGCCGTCATGGTGCCCGTCACCGGTCCGGCGCGCAGCCCCGCGAGCGGCGCCTCGACCTTCAGGCGGAGCCCGGTCTGCCGCGCGAGCGCCGCAAGGGCGTCGGCGAGCGGCTGGACGGGGATGTCCAGCCGCACGGTGGCGGTGGTGTCGGCGACGACGGCCTGCGGGCCCCGGGCCCTGGGGCCCTGGGGGGCGGACGGCGCGGCACGGAGCGCGGCGGGCAGGCCGGCGACGCAGCAGATCCCACAGACGACGAGAGTGCGCACGAGAGAGCGTTTGGAGAGAGCGGGAGAATCCCGACAGAGTGACTCGGAATGCCGGATATCGTACCCAGGCCACCGAATCCCGTCAATTCCATTCGGGATTGATTCGCGCCCACCGCCCCGATCGTGACACGCCCCGGCCGCCCCCCGGCCCCCCCCCCGCCGCCCCCCGGA
>CBHYLO010000238.1:0-6801 GCA_966128675.1 uncultured bacterium
GCGCCCCCCCCCCCCCCGGGGGGCCCCCGGCCGCGCGGCCGCGCCGCGGCTGCCGCCCGCGGGCGGGGCGCCCGGCCGCGTCGCCGGCGCGCGCGCCTCGTCGCGGTAGATCGCGAGGACGGCCGCCAGGTTCGACTCGTCGGGCGCGGGCGCGCCGCGCGTGCGTGCCTGCGGCGCGGCGAGCGCCCCGTCGACGGCGTCCGCCAGCCCGGCCGCGTCGCCCACGCGCATCAGGCGCACGCCCGCGGGTCGCATCCCGTTGTCCGTCGCGACGACGGGCGTGCCGAGGTGCAGCGCCTCGCGCACCGAGATCGCGTCGCCGTCGACGTGCGTCGTGCGCAGCAGCGCGTCGCACTCGGCGATCGCGAGCAGCACGTCGTCGCGCGGGACGTCGCCGGTCAGCAGGATGTCGCCGCCCCACGGCACCGACGCGATCAGCGCGCGCAGCTCGGCCTCCAGGCTCCCCGAGCCGACGAGCAGCAGCCCGGCCGCCGGATGGCGCTCGCGGATGGCGCCGAGCGTCCGGATCTGCAGCGGCAGGTCGTACTCGGGCTCCAGCAGGCCGACGCTGAGGAGCGTCGGGGTGTGCGCCGCGAGGAACGCGCGCAGGTCGGGCCGCAGCGCGTCGCGCCCGCGCCCCGCGACGGCGGAGACGCCCTCGCCGAACGAGTGCGGGTAGACGAGGTGCGCGCGCGCGCGCGGCACGCCCACGCGCTCGAACAGGGCCACCAGCTCGGGGTTCACGCCGATCACCGCGTCGAAGCGGCGCAGCACGAAGCCTACGAACGAGCCGCGCCGCGCCTGCCGGCCCTCCGGCGAACAGGGATAGCCGCCGGAGTGGACGGTGAGGACCGCGCGCTTGCCCGGCCACAGCGCGCACACGAGCAGCAGCAGCAGGACGCGCAGCGGGAGCGTGCCCCCGATGTGCAGGTGCACGACGTCGTAGTCGAGGCGCGCCAGCAGCCCCACGACGCCGAGCGCGGAGCGCGGGTAGTGGACCTCGTCCGCGTCCGGCTTCCGGTTGCCGGTGATGTTGATGACCGCGCACGGGACGCCGTGGCGTCGCAGGTAGTCGCGGAGGTTGACGAGGTGGGTCTGCACCCCGCCCCAGGGGGGCGGGAAGGGGCCGAGCTGGAGGACGCGCATGGCGGCGACGGGTCGCGTCAGCGCGCCGGCACCGCGGGGGCCGCGGGCGCCGGCCGGCCGTTCGACGACGCGGCCGACCCGGCGGGCGCGCCGGCGGCGTGCGGCGCCTCGTCGTCGGTGAAGCTCGCGAGGTCGATCGCGACCGGCGCGCCGCCCAGGCGCGCGCTCTCCAGCATGCGCAGGCACATGATCGTCGAGCGCGTGCCGGCGAGCGCCGAGACGTCGGAAGGGCGCCCGCCCAGCGCCGCCGCCACGAACGCCGCCATCTGCGGCGCGTAGCCCTTGTCGGCGAACAGCTTGGAGCGCGTGCGGCGCGCGCGGCCCGCGATCACCAGCCGCTTGAAGTCCTCGACCGTCACCCCGATGCCCGGCGCGAACGCCTCCACGCGCTCGCCGCCCGAGGTGCCGCTGCCGACCGTGCAGTACGTGAGGCTGGCGATCGAGCCGTCGGCGAAGTGGAAGGCGGCCGCCATGTTGTTCGAGCCGACGGGCTCCGGCACGTCCAGCGGCAGGCAGTAGGCGGACACCGACACCGGCTCGCTGCCCAGCAGCCACGCGAACAGGTCGGTGAAGTGGCACGCCTCGCCGAGGATCGCGCCGCCGATCGCGGGATCGGCCATCCAGTAGCCGCCCGAGATGCCGGGCGAGTTGACGCGGCAGTTCACGACCGCGGGCCCGCTGCGGCGGGCGAGCTGCTCGCGCTGCGCGACGTAGAAGGGCGCGTAGCGCCGGTTGAAGCCGACGGTCAGCGTGCGGCCGGAGCGGCGCTCCGCGGCCAGCAGCGCGCGGCACTCGTCCTCCGTCAGCGCCATCGGCTTCTCGACGAAGACGTGCTTCCCGGCGTCGAGCGCCGCCAGCGCCTCGTGCGCGTGGTGCTGGTTGCGCGACGTGATGAGGACCGCGTGCACGTCGGGGTCGGCGAGCACCTCGTCGTACGACGTGGTGACGTACGCGGCGCCGAAGCGCAGGCCGTAGCTCTTCGCGCGCGCGCCGCCCGACGAGTAGACCGCGCGCAGCGCGACGTTCGGCTGCGCCTTGAGCGCGGGCATGTGCGCCCAGCGCGAGATGTTGCCCGCGCCCACCAGCGCGACGTTGAAGCTGCCGCTGGCCGCCGGCGCGCCGCCCGGCAGGTCCACGCGGTGCTTCGGCGTGTAGATCGGGGCGCGCGGCGCGGCGGCCGCCGGCGCCTGCGCGTCGCCCGCGGCCACGAGCGCCTGCAGGCGCTCGTCCGTCGGGTAGCGGAGCAGCACCGCCAGGCTCGTGGTGCCCGGCGTCATGATCGTGTCGTACGCCTGCGGCGCGTCGTCGAGCGCGAAGCGGTGCGTGATCAGCTCGTCCACCCGCACCGCGCCGCTGCCCATGAGGCGCAGGAACTCCTCCATGTTGCGGTTCTCGGTCCAGCGGACGTAGGGCAGGGGATAGTCCTGCCCGCGCTGCTCGTACGCCGCGTCGTAGCTGCCCGGCCCGTAGGCGCGCGCCATCAGCAGCCGGATCTCCTTCAGGTACATCTGCTCCCAGGGGAGATCGAGCTGCACGGCGCCGACGACGACGATGCGTCCGCGGTCGCGCGTCATCCGCAGCGCCGACTGCGCGGGCGCGGGGCTCTTGGCGGCGGCGGCGACGATGACGCAGTCGGCCCCCAGCCCGTCGGTGGCCGCCTGCACGGCGGCCTCGATGCTGTCGGCGCCGGAGATCGCGTGCGGGGCGCCGAGGCGCTGCGCGAGCGCGACGCGCGCGGGGTTGAGGTCGGCCGCGATCACGACGGCGCCGTGCAGGCGCGCCAGCTGCGCGACCAGCTGCCCCACGAGCCCGAGCCCCAGCACCACCACCCGGTCGCCGAGCGAGACCTCGGCCACGCGCACCGCGTTCATCGCGATGCTGCCGAGCGTCGAGAAGCACGCGTGCTCCAGCGGCACCTCGGCGGGCACCCGCGCGACCAGGTGGCGCCCGGTCATGATGCACTCGCCGTGGCCCGTGCCCTGGCCGCCGTAGGCCACGCGGTCGCCGACCGCGAGGTCGCGGATGGCCGGATCCGCGTCGACCACGACGCCGGCGCCCGAGTAGCCCAGCACCGCGTAGTCGCTGAACTTCGCCCGCACCTCACGGAGGGTGCTCATCGGGCCGTTCTGCGACATCACGTCCAGCACCTTGCGGATGTGGGACGGGTTGTCGGCGACCTCCTTGAGGATGCCGTCGCGGTGGATGTCCGCCGTCTCGGTGCCGCTGCTGATCAGGGAATAGGCCGGCGCGACGATGACATGGTGGGCGCGGACGATCGGATCCGGGACCTCGTCGACGACGATGTGCTTGAGGCCCTTGCGAAGCACCTGTTTCATGGGTCGGCTGGGAGACGTCTGGACGCGCCGGCGCGAGTCCGGGGGTGGGGCAGCGGCAGCCGCTCGGACGAGCGTCTGCGGGGAATATAGGCCATCCGACCGCGGAGGTCGGCGCGGCGGACGCGCGGGGCCGGCCCCCACCCGCGCAGGGGAGACGACCGGGGCACGAACGCGACACGGCGCTGGGCGGGGAGCCCAGCGCCGGGTCGCGCGAGTGCGAGGATCGCGCCGCCGCGCCGGTGGCCCGGCGCGGCGCGTCCGCGTGCCTTCCGCGGCCGTTACCGCACGACGCCGTTCGTCGCGCTGGCGAGGGCCGTGAAGTTCACGCCGATCGTGTTCGTGCGGAGCAGGGAGCCGAACGTCCCGCCGCTGCTGATGGACCAGTCGCCGCTGAGCGTCCCGAGGAGCCCCGCGTCGGCGAGCGTCGCCGGGAACCAGTTCCCGCTCGGCATGCCCGCGGCGGGCATCCCGACGAAGGCGTTGGCGGCCGTCTGGCCGTTCGGCGCGTAGCGCGTCAGCGTGCCCGCGCCCATCGTGCCGTTGCCCACCAGCCCGTAGACCGCCGGCCCGAAGACGTTCTCGACGAGGGAGAGCGCCGACGTCGGCGCGCCGTCGAACACGATGTTGCTCACGACGCTCGCGCCGCCGAACGTGTTGTTCGTGACCGAGAGGTCGTAGATGTCGCCCAGCACCTGGAGCTGCCGGCGGTCGCCCGCGTAGGTCGCGCCGTCGCCGAGGAGGATCAGGTTGTTCTGGAGCGAGATGCGGCGCGCCGGGTTCGTCGGCAGGCTGCCCGTGTAGGCGATGCGCGACGCGAGCGCGATGCCCTGCGCCGTGTTGCGGATGATGTTCGAGCGGACCGTGACGTCCCAGATCCGGTTCTGCAGCGCGTCACCGCCGTCGCTGAGGCCCTGCAGCAGGATCGCGAAGCCCGCCTGCTGGTCGACCCAGTTGTTCTCCAGCACGTTGCCCTCGATGAGCACGCGCTGGCAGCTCTTGCACTCGAAGAGGTTCTTCGTGCCCCAGCGGCCCTTCCAGGTCAGCGGGCGCGTGATGTGGTTGCGTCGCACCTCGATGTCGGACGGGATCAGCCCCGCGATGCCCGGCGTCGGGCCGCCGAAGCCCACGACCTCGTGGCCGCCCTCGAGGTAGTTGTTCGTGATCTTGAACGGGCCGGGCCCGTTCCAGCCGTAGATCGCCTGCGAGTCGCCCTGGTTGCCGTGGCAGTCGGTGAAGTAGCTGTCGACGATCGCGGTGTGCGCGCTGTTCAGCGCGACGCAGCGGCGCACCTCCATCGTCGCCGAGCCGTGCACCCAGGAGCGCTCGAGGATGATGTTGGTCGGCACCTGCGAGAGCGACGTCTGGAGCGTCGTCGAGCCCTCGCCGAACGCGACCAGGTTGTAGACCATCGAGACGCTCGACGCGGCGCCGATCTCGACGCCCAGCAGGCGCCAGTTGGCCGCACCGCGCGCGGTGGCGATGGCCGGGGCGCTGTTGTACGTCAGGATCTTCGGCAGCTGCGCCGCGTAGCTCGGCGTCATCCGCACGCCGCTCGCCGGCAGCGCGGCGTCCGACGCCGCGGTGCGCACCGTGATCCAGCCGCTGGTCGCCTTCGCCGGCAGCACGAAGTTGCCCACGTAGCTGGCGCCGGCGGCGAGCAGGATCACGTCGCCCGGCTGCGCGTTGTTGAGCGCCGTCTGCAGGTTGCCGCCGGCCGGCACCGAGATGGTGCGCGTCGGCGTCGGCACGCTCAGGTTCACGTACGTCCGCGGCAGCTCGGCCGGCGCCGCGAGCATCGTCGTCGACGGCTGCACGAGCGACGGCGCGGTGTCGGCGGTCAGCGGCGCGGTGCTGGGCGCGACGGGGGCGGCGGCGACCGCCGCGGTCACCGAGACCGCGACGCTGGCCAGCGGGTAGCCCGTCGTCTGCGCGGCGCCGTACAGGCGGGTCGTCCCGACCCCGCGCGCCGTCACCTTGCCCGTCCACGGCTCCACCGTCATAACGGAGGCGTCGCCCGAGTACCAGTAGACCGCGACGTTGGCGGTGACCTTCGTGCCGGCCGCGGTGGCGCGCACGGTGTCGCCGACCGCCAGCGCGAGCGAGGACGGCGTGATCGCGATCGGCACCGTCGGCGCGGCGGCGACGGCGACCGTCGTGTAGACGGCCGGCGCGGCGGCGGGCGCGGGGGCGGGGGCCGGCGGCGCGGTGGTCACCATCACCGGCACGCTGGCGACCGGATAGTCGGCCGCCTGCGCGACGCCGTAGATGCGCGCGGCGCCGGCCGCGCGCGCGGTCACCTTGCCGGTCCAGGTCTCGACGGTCGCGATCGCGGCGGCGCTCGAGTACCAGTAGATCTTCGTGTCGGCCGTGATCGCGGTCCCGGCTGCGCTCAGGCGCACGGTGTCGCCGACCGCCAGGCTGGGGGTGCCCGGCGTCAGCGACAGGGCGGCGCTGCCCGTCGGCCCGGCCGCGCGCGACGGCGCGGCGCCGAGGTCGCGCGAGCGCACCTCCGCGGACGACGGCATTCCCGAGTCGCCACAGGCGACGAGCAGGACGGGCAGGAGCGGGAACACGAGAGTGCGGGCCTTGCGGCGGGACATTCGTTGGCCTCCGGAGGGAGATCGTTCGGCGGCCCGACTGGCGTGGCAGCGCGTGCGCTGCGGTAGCCTCGTGGCTTTGCGTCGCCGGCTTTCGCCGGGTTTGCCGTTGTCGCGACCCTCACGCGGAGGGGCGATCCTGCCTGGGGGGGATTGTCGAGCGGGGGAGTGGTTCGGGAGAGTACGGGAGGCGGCCGCGCGGGCGCACGCCTCCCCTCACGGGTAGCCTCGACTACCCGCCGTCAAAACTTAAGTGTCGTGCCCGACGGCGTGGCGCCCGACTCGCGTCGGGACCGCGGCTGCGACCGGGACCGCGTTGCGGCATCCCGACCTGTGCCGGCCGTCACATCATTCACGATCGAGCCCCGCCCGAGGTCATGCCGTCGCGGCCGCGGATTCATGCTATTTCCGCAACGGTCCGCGATCGCGCGCGGCGGCTCGCGATCGCTCGCGACGGCTCCCGAAACACGATGGGGCGCCCGGTCTCCCGGGCGCCCCATCGTCGTCACGCAGGGTCGGGCGCGTCGATCAGCGCACGACGCCGTTCGTCGCGCTGTTGAGCGCCGTGAAGTTCACGCCCGCGGCGTTCGTGCGCAGCACGCTGCCGAACAGCCCCGAGCTGCTGATGGACCAGTCGCCGCTGAGCGTCCCGAGCAGCCCCGCGTCCGCGAGCGTCGCCGGGAACCAGTTCCCGCCCGGCATCCCCGCGGCGTCGAGCCCCA
>CBHYLO010000239.1:0-6799 GCA_966128675.1 uncultured bacterium
GACTCCCGCCTCCCATGTTCCTCGCCGTCCGCACCGGAGCGTTGCGCTGGCTCCGTCTCGCGCTCGCCGTGCTCGCGCTGGTCGCGAGCCAGGCGAGCGTCGCGCGGGCGGCCTTCGGCACGACGTGCGCGCGAACGGGCGCGACCATCACGAGCGCCGCCGGCGCCGCGGCGATCACCGCGAACCGCGCCACGCCGCAAGAGGTCGCGCGCGCGGCGCTGCCCGATGGGCCGAGCGATGCGCCGGTGCAGGCGGCCGACGTGCTCCCGTGCGCGAGCGGCGTCGCCATGCTGCCCGCGATCCTCGACGTCCCCGACGCGATCACCGCGTGGGACGCCGCGGCTCCGCCGCTCGCGCCGCAGACGCGGCCGTCGAGCCGCGTGCCGCCCCCGCCGTTCCGGCCCCCGCGCGCGAGCTGAGTCCGCGGCGCGTTCGAGCCGCGTAGACGCCCGAGCGCCCGCGCATCGGCCGGTGTCCGTCGGACGGCGTGCGCGTCGCGCTGCCCTTCCGTCGAGCGCGCGCCCATCGACGACGCGCCGCCGGTGCTCCGCCGTCGCTCCGCGGACGGCGCGCCACTCGACCCGACGACCACGCCGGGAGCGACAGCCGTCGATCACCTCGTGATCCGGCATGCCGCACCCGCTCCGATCCGCACTCTCGTCACCACATGATCGACTTCCGCGCATCGCTCCGCCGCGCCGCCCTCGGCGCCGCCACGCTCACCACGCTGCCCGCGCTGCTGGCGGCGCAGGCACCCGCGTCCCGGCACGCCGCGCCGTCGCCGCGCGCCACCCCGACCATCGACACCACGCGCGAGGTCACCATCCTCCACGTCGCCGACCTGCACGCCGCGCTCGACGTGCACCCCGAGATCTTCGTCGACTCGGTGGGGAAGCCGACGTTCCGACCCGCCGGCGGCTTCCCGCTCATGGCCGCGGCCCTGAAGGCGGAGCGCGCGGCCGCGCCCGGTCGCACGATGGTCGTGAACGTCGGCGACGCGATCCACGGCTCGGGGGTGGCCGAGTGGACGAAGGGCGCCGCCGTGGTGCCCCTCCTCAACGCGCTCGGCATCGACGCGTACGTGCCGGGCAACTGGGAGTTCGCGTACGGGCCGGACGTCTTCCGCCAGCGCATGCGGGAGCTGAACCACCCGGTGCTCGGCATCAACCTCTTCGACGCCGGCACGGGCCAGCGGCTGCTCGCGCCGTCGGTCGTGAAGACCGTCGACGGCGTCCGCGTGGGCGTCGTCGGCATCACCTCGGTGATCGTCGACAGGAACATGGCGCCCGCCTTCTCCAGGGGGCTCCGCTTCACCCTGCGCGAGGGTCTGCAGGCGGAGGTCGACCGGCTGCGGAAGGCCGGCGTCGAGATCGTGCTGCTCGCCACGGAGCTGGGGCTCGCGCAGGAGTCGCGCATCGCGCGCGAGATCCGCGGCGTGGACATGATCCTCGGCGGCCACACGCACGAGCGCACCGCGGCGCCGGTCACCGACGGCGGCACGCCGGTCATCCAGTCCGGCTCCGAGGGCTCGTTCCTGGGGCGCGTCACCTTCCGCGTGCGCGACGGCCGCGTCGTCGGCATGCGGCACGCGCTCCTCGAGGTCACGCCCGAGCGCTACGCGCCCGACACCGCCATGCAGCGACTCGTCGCCGCGGCGGAGGCGCCGTTCCGCGACCGGTTGTCGACCGTCGTGGGGCGCACCACGACGCCGCTCTTCCGGAAGGGCGTGCTCGAGAGCACGGCGGACAACCTGATCGCCGACGCGGTGCGCGAGGCGACCGGCGCCGACATCGCCATCGCGAACGGCTTCCGCTTCTCGTATCCGGTGCTGCCGGGCCCCGTGACGGAGGAGGACCTGTTCAACCTCTTCCCGATGGATGCGCAGGTGAAGGTGGGCGTCCTCACCGGGAAGCAGCTCCGCGACTTCTGGGAGCAGAGCCTCGACGAGGTGTTCGCGGCCGACGCGTTCGGCCAGCGCGGCGGCTGGGGCGCGCGCCCGAGCGGGATGGCGGTGCGCGCGCGGCTCGGCGCCCCGTCGGGCCAGCGCGTGGTCGCGCTCACCGTGAACGGCGCGCCGGTGCGCGACGACGCGCGCTACGTCGTCGCCTCGTGCGATCGGGAAGGCGATCCGGCCGAGTCGCTGTGCAAGATGCCCGACGCCGTGAACACGCGGACGCTGACGATCACGCTGCACGACGCCATGCGCGCCTACTTCCGCCGCCACGGCGTCATCGGCCCCACGGTCGAGGGCCGCGTCTCGGCCGAGGACGCGAGCGGGCGCGCGTGGAGCCAGTACGAGTTGGGGCGCGCCGCGCCGGCCCGTCCGTGAGCTCGCGCCACGCCTGACGCCCGCCGCCCGTCGCTCCGGGGCAATCGCTCCGGGGCGCCGGCGCGGCGCATCCACCCCCGATTCCGATCCCCATGCTCGCATCCCTGGCTCGCCGGCTGCGATCCCGGCTCCCCACGCGGCCGCAGGCCCGCATCGAGGCGCTGTTCTGGCTCGCGCTCGTGGCGTTCCTCGGCTACCGCATCTGGCCGCAGGTGGCCGCCGCGTTCGGCGTCGCCTCCGCCAACGTCGCCGCGCCCGAGTTCCAGCTCACGACGCTCGGTGGCACCGTCGTCTCGCGCGACGCACTGCGCGGGCAGGTCGTCCTCGTGAACTTCTGGGCGACCTGGTGCCCGCCGTGCCGCATCGAGATGCCCGGCTTCCAGGACGTCTACGACCGAAAGAAGGGCGAGGGCTTCACCATCGTCGGCGTGTCCACGGACGCCGCGGGGAGCCAGCACGTGCGGCGCTACCTGTGGGAGCACGAGATCACCTATCCGGTGGCGATGGCCTCGGGCGGCATCGTGCGCGCGTTCGGCGGCGCGCGCGCGCTGCCGACGTCGTTCCTGCTCGACCGCCAGGGACGCATCCGCCACACGGTGACGGGGATCTTCACCGAGGTCGCGCTGGAGCAGGCGGTGAACCGGCTGCTCGCGGAGCCGGTGGCGCCCGCGCACGCGGACAGCACGCAGCGCGTCCCCGCGGACACGGTCGCCGTCGCACCCATCGCGGGAGGTGCGCGATGAGCGACGCCGGCTCCCTCTCGTTCGGGCTCGCGTTCCTCGCGGGGCTCGTCTCGTTCCTGTCGCCGTGCGTGCTGCCGCTCGTGCCGAGCTACGTCACCTTCGTCACCGGCATGACGCTCGACGAGCTGACCGCGAACGGCCGCCACGCCGCGCGGCGCCGCGCCGCGCTCCACGCGCTGCTCTTCGTGCTCGGGTTCTCGCTGGTGTTCGTGGCGCTCGGCGCGACGGCGACCGCGCTCGGCGCCACGCTGCGCCGCGCGCTGCCGCTGCTGCAGCAGATCGGCGGCGTCGTGATCGCCGCGTTCGGCCTCTCGATGCTCGGCGTCCTGCGCCTGCCGTCGCTGATGCGCGATCGCCGCGTGCATCTCGCGTCGAAGCCGGCCGGCCTGGCGGGCTCGGTGCTGGTCGGCGTGGCGTTCGGCGCGGGGTGGACGCCGTGCATCGGTCCCGTGCTCGCCTCGATCCTCCTCTACGCCGGGATGGAGGCGACGATGACGCGCGGCATGCTGCTGCTCGTGGCGTACTCCGTCGGCCTCGGCATCCCGTTCCTGGTCGCGGCGGTGGGGCTCAACTGGTACCTCGCCGGCGCGCGCCGCGTCATGCGCTGGCTGCGGCCGCTGGAGCTGGGCGCGGGCGCGCTGCTCGTCGTCATGGGCGTGCTCCTGTTCACCGGCCACTTCTCGACGCTCGCGAGCTACCTGGCCGGCTTCGGCCAGCTCCTGCCGGTGGACCTGTGACCGCGCGCGCCTGGTGGACCCGCGTCCGCGCGGTCGGATGGCGCGCGTCGATCGCGCTCGCGGCCGTCGTGGGCCCGCCGCTCGGCGCGCAGGAGGCGGCCGCGCGCCCGCCGCTCCAGCGCCGCGTGGTGGTCGACGGCGTGGACCTCACCGGCGTGGGCTACGACGAGGGGAGCCCGACGGCGCCGGTCGTCGTCGTGAACTTCAGCGACTTCGGCTGCCCCTACTGCGCGAGCTTCTCGCGCGAGACGTATCCGTCGCTCGCCCGCGAGTTCGTCGAGACCGGCAGGGTGCTGTTCAAGTACGTGCCGTTCGCGATGGGCAGCTTCCCGAACGGGAAGCAGGCGGCGCGCGCCTCGGAGTGCGCCGCAGAGCAGGGACGGTTCTGGCCGATGCACGCGCGGCTCTACGCGCGGCAGCGCGAGTGGAAGAACACCGTCGCCGCGTTCCCCGTGTTCCGCGAGGAGGCCGCGCGGCTGGGGCTCGACGCCGCGGCGTTCGCGCGCTGCTACGACACGCGCGTCACCGACCGGCGCACCGAGCGCGCGTCGATCATCGCGAAGCGGCTCGGCGTGCGCGCGACGCCGACGTTCTACGTCGACGGACGCGCGGTCGAGGGCGCGCTTCCGCTGGCGCAGTTCCAGGTCCTCCTCCGAAGCCTCACGCAGGCGAAGCCGTGACCGGCCGCCTGGCCCTACGACTGACCTGACCACGCGCCGACCGACACGGTCGGCTCATCGTACGCGATACCCGGAGCACACGTGACGCATCGAATCTTCCGCGACCTCGCCGTCGCGACCCTCGGCAGCTGGGCGCTGCTGGCCTGTTCGCCGGACGCCGCGGCCGAGCGCGCGGCGAGCGGCGCCGCGAGTGTCGTGGCGGACACGCAGGCCGCGACGCCGACCGTCGCCACCGGCAGCTCCGCGCCGGTGCCGGAGAGCCCCGAGCGCTCCGCGCGCCGCGTCGTCGTGGGCGGCGTCGACCTCACCGGCATCGGCTACGACAAGGGAAGCCCGACGGCGCCCATCGTGATGGTCGACTTCAGCGACTTCGGCTGCCCCTACTGCGGGAGCCACGCGCGGCAGACGCTCCCCGCGCTCGAGCGCGAGTTCATCGCGACGGGCAAGGTGTTCTACAAGTACGTCCCGCTCGTCATGGGGAGCTTCCCCAACGGCGACACGGCGGCGCGCGCCGCGGAGTGCGCCGGCGAGGAGGGGAAGTTCTGGCCGATGCACGACCGGCTGTTCGCCAGCCAGCAGGAGTGGCGGAAGAACGGCGCGCCGACGCCGGTCTACGAGCGCCATGCGCGCGAGCTGGGGCTCGACGCGTCGCGCTTCGCGGCGTGCCTGCGCGACGGCAGGACGGAGGCCCGCACGCGACGGGCGACCGACGGCGCGATGCAGCTCGGCATCCGCGCGACGCCGACGTTCGCGATCGACGGCGAGGGGATCGAGGGCGCGCTGCCGCTGGACGTGTTCCAGAAGATCCTCCGCGAGAAGGCGGGGCGGTGAGCATGACCGACCAGCTCACGCCCACGCCGATCGACGTCGGTGCGCTGCCGCGCCGCACCTTCCTCGAGCGCCTGACAGCCGCCGTGCTGCCGCTGGCCGGCCTCACCGTCGGAGCGCTCCCGCGCCGCGCCGCCGGCGCGAACACCACCGTCGACGCCGCGGCTTCGACGGATCGGCCGCGCGCGGCGCCGCCGGACGAGACGTGGCTGCGAAGACTCACCGGAAAGCACAGAACGGTCTTCGACGTCGAGGCGCACCGCGACGGACATGCGCTCGGCCAGGCGAAGGGCTTGCTCGACGCGTACGAGCACGCGTACGGCGTCCCGGCGCGCGACGTGAACCTGGTGCTCGGCGTGCGCGGGAGCGGGCTCCCGCTCGTGCTCGGCGACGCCGTGTGGGCGAGGTACCGGATCGGCGAGCGGTACGCGATCACCCATCCGGCGAGCGCGGCGGCCTCGACGCGCAACCCGTTCGTGACGGCGAACGTGCAGACGGGCGGCCCCGTGACGGCCGAGCAGACCGTGGAGGCGCTGCAGCGGCGCGGCGTGCTCTTCCTCGTCTGCGACAACACGGTGAACGGTGCCGCGCGGAAGCTCGCGGCGGCGGGATTCGGCCCGGCCGAGGCGATCCGCGACGAGCTCCTCGCGGGCATCCTGCCGGGCGTGGTGCGCGTCCCCGCGATGGTGATCGCGTTCGGTCCCCTGCAGGAGCGCGGCGTCAGCTACGTGTACGCCGGCTGATCCCGCGAAGTACGTAGGCAGCACGCACCGGCGCGCGCCCGGTCGTCGCGAGCCGCCAGCGGAGCACGACCCGTGCATGGGATCGGCGGGATCGTCGCCCGGCTGGCGTCCGGCGGGTCGTGGCGACGACGGCGCGCGCGCGAGTTCGCCGCCGTCGGTGTCGGCCACCATCTCCTCGGGAGCTCCATGTCCGGCGTCCACCTCCACCTGCTGGTCAACCACGCGCCCATCCTCGGCGCGCTCTTCGCCCTCGCGCTCCTCGCGGCGTCGTTCGTGTGGGCGCCGGACGTGCTGCGCCGCACCGCGCTGGTGGCGCTCGTCGGCGTCGGGGTCGCGGGCGCGGCGGCGAACTACAGCGGCGAGCCGGCGGAGGACGCGATCCGCGGCTTCCCCGGCGTGCAGCGCGCCGTCATCCACGACCACGAGGAGATGGGCGAGGTGTCGTTCCTCGCCGCCGCCGCGCTCGGCGTGGTGGCGCTCGGGGCGCTGCTGAAGTGGCGCCGCGCGCCCATCCCGCGCCCGGTGTCGCTCGTCGTCCTCGTCGACACGGCCGTGGTGAGCGGGATGATGGCCTACACGGGGCTCCTCGGGGGCCGCGTCCGCCACACCGAGGTACGGCCCGGCGCCACGCCCGCCGACGCGATGACCATCGTGCCGCGGCGCCGACCGGGGCCACCGCGGGGGGTGCCCTGTGCAGCCCGGACGCGCCGTGGGCCGCGCAGCGAGCGCTCGCTGCGCG
>CBHYLO010000240.1:0-6789 GCA_966128675.1 uncultured bacterium
GCATCGCGACCGCCGTGCTGCACGACCCGTCCGACGCGCGGGCGCTGGACGCGCTGCTGGCCGCGCACGACGTCGACCTGGTGGTGCTCGCGGGCTACCTCAAGCTCGTCCCCGCGGCGGTCACGGCGCGCTTCCACGGCCGCATGCTGAACGTGCACCCGGCGCTGCTGCCCGCGTTCGGCGGGCCGGGGATGTACGGCGCGCGCGTGCACCGCGCGGTGCTCGCCGCGGGCGCGCGCGTCTCCGGCCCCACCGTGCACTTCGTCGACGAGCACTACGACCGCGGCGCCATCGTCGCGCAGTGGCCCGTGCCCGTCTCCGCGCTCGACACGCCCGAGACGCTCGCCGCGCGCGTGCTGCGCGCCGAGCACGCGCTGCTGCCGCGCGTCGTGCAGGCGGTCGCCGCGGGCGCGGTCTCGCTCGACGCCGACGGCCGCGTCGCCGGCGCGTTCGCCTTCCCGCCCGACGTCCCTCCCTTCGCCCTGCCCGCCGCCTGGGCGCCCGCCGACGCGGGCCTCGACGCGGCGCTCAACTCCTGAGGCTTCCCGAGGCCCGATGCCACGCGCCCTCCTCTCCGTCTCCGACAAGTCCGGCCTCGTCGACCTCGCGCGCGCGCTCGCGGCGCTCGGCTGGGAGCTGATCTCCACCGGCGGCACGTCGCGCGCGCTGCGCGAGGCGGGCCTCGCGGTCGCCGACGTCAGCGACGTCACGCGCTTCCCCGAGATGCTCGACGGCCGCGTGAAGACGCTGCACCCCGCGGTGCACGGCGGGCTGCTCGCGCGCCGCGACCTGCCCGAGCACATGGCCGCCATCGCCGAGCACGCGATCGCGCCGATCGACCTCGTGGTCGTGAACCTGTATCCGTTCCGCGAGACCGTCGCGCGCGGCGGCGTCACGCCCGAGGCGGTCATCGAGCAGATCGACATCGGCGGGCCGTCGATGCTGCGCTCGGCCGCCAAGAACTTCGGCGCGGTGACCGTGGTGGTCGATCCCGCCGACTACGGCCGCGTGCTGGAGACGCTGCGCGCGGGCGACGCGGCCGCCGGCGCGGCGCTGCGGCGCGAGCTCGCCGCCAAGGTGTTCGCGCACACGGCCGCCTACGACGCGGCGATCGCGGCGTGGTTCGCCGAGCAGGCGGAGGACCGCTTCCCCGAGCGGCTGTCGCTGGCGTTCGAGCGCGCGCAGTCGCTGCGCTACGGCGAGAATCCGGACCAGCAGGCCGCGTTCTACGTCGAGCGGAAGGGCGCGGGCCTGGGCGCGCTGGTGCAGAAGGGCGGCAAGGAGCTGTCGTTCAACAACCTGCTCGACCTCGAGGGCGCGCTGCTGGCCGCCGAGCCGTTCGCGGACGGCGAGCAGGGCGCGTGCTGCGCGATCATCAAGCACACGACGCCGTGCGGGCTGGCCGTCGGCGCGACCGCGCGCGAGGCGTACGAGAAGGCGCTCGCCTGCGATCCGGTGAGCGCGTTCGGCTCGGTCATCGCGCTCACGGTCCCGGTGGACGACGACGCGGCCGAGCAGATCTCGCGGCTGTTCGTGGAGTGCGTGGTGGCGCCGGCGTTCAGCGAGGGCGCGGTCGAGACGCTGGGCCGCAAGAAGAACCTGCGCATCCTGGAGGGCGCGGCCAAGGCCGACCCGCGCGCGCTGGACTACAAGCGCGTGCGCGGCGGGCTGCTGGTGCAGGACCGGATGCCCGCGGCCGTCATCGGCGACGGGTGGAAGGTCGTCACCACGCGCCAGCCGACCGACGAGGAGCTGGCCGACCTGCGCTTCGCGTGGCGCGCGGTGCGCAGCGTGAAGTCGAACGCGATCGTGCTCGCCCGCGGCGGGATGACGCTCGGCATCGGCGCGGGGCAGATGTCGCGCGTCGACGCGTCGTTCATGGCCGCGCACAAGGCGCGGCAGGCGGGCCACGCGCTGGAGGGGGTGGTTCTCGGGTCGGACGCCTTCTTCCCGTTCCGCGACGGCGTGGACCAGGCGGCGGAGGCCGGCGTGCGCGCGATCGTGCAGCCCGGCGGCTCGGTCCGCGACGCCGAGGTGATCGAGGCGGCGAACGCGCACGGGATGGCGATGGTATTCACGGGGCAGCGGCTGTTCCGGCACTAGCCGGGGCTGCGGACTGCGGGCTGCGGATCGGACCTCGGAAGGCTCCGTCGCAGAATCCGCAGTCCGCAGTCCGCAGCGTCATTCTCCCGTAAACCATCCCCCGCCGCTAACTTAGGCGGTTCGTTCCAGACTCCCCGTCCCCTCCGCGTCCCCGATGTCCGCCACCGTCCGCCCCGAGCGACTCGCCGCCGCCGAACGGGCCGCCAGCCAGGCGCCGAGCGCCGAGCTGGATTACCGCCCGTCGTACGGCGCCGCCGCCGTCGTGTCGCTCGCCATCCTCGGGCTGTACCTGCTCACGCTGGCCCCGTCCACGGCCATGTGGGACGCCAGCGAGTACATCGCCGCGGCCTACGTGCTGGGCATCCCGCACCCGCCGGGCAACCCGTTCTTCGTCCTCGTCGGCCGCGTGTTCGCCATCCTGCCGCTGGGCGGGAGCGTGGCGATGAAGATCAACGTGCTCGCGGCCGTCTGCTCGGCGCTCTCGGCCGGCGTCTGGTTCCTCGTCGCCGAGCGCGTGCTGGTGAGCTGGCTGCCGCGGCGGTGGCAGCGCATCACCGGCGGCGCGGCGGCCGCCCTGCTGGGCGCGACGGCGTTCACGGTCTGGAACCAGAGCGTCGTCAACGAGAAGGTCTACACCGTCTCGCTGTTCTTCTTCGCCATCGTGTCGTGGCTGACGGTGCGCTGGTGCGACGAGCCGGACGGCCCGAAGGCGAACCGCCTGCTGGTGCTCGCGGCGTACCTGATCGGCCTGGGCTACTCGAACCACCCGGCCGGCCTGCTGGTCGCGCCCGCGGTGGGCGCCGCGGTGCTGCTGCGCCGCCCGACGACGCTGCTGAACTGGCGCCTGCTCGTGCGCGGCGCGCTGGCGTTCGCGCTCGGCCTCACGCCGTTCCTCACGCAGCCCATCCGCGCCGCGCACTTCCCGGCGCTGAACGAGGGCGAGCCCACCGCCTGCACCACGCAGATCGCCGTCGACTGCACGTTCGACAAGCTGACCTGGACGCGCCTCAAGGCGAACATCGACCGCGAGCAGTACGGCAAGCCGTCGCTCTCCGAGCGGCAGGCGCCCTTCCCGGCGCAGGTCGGGATGTGGTGGCTCTACTACAAGTGGCAGTGGCTGCGCGACGCGCACATCGAGCGCCCCGGCCTGCAGAACGGCCTCGCCGTGCTCTTCCTGGCGCTCGGCCTGGTGGGCGGCTGGGTGCACTGGAAGCGCGACCGACAATCGTTCTGGTTCTTCGGGCCGCTCGTGTTCACGGTGACGTTCGCGCTCATCTACTACATGAACTTCAAGTACGGCGCGTCGCAGGCGCCGGACCTGGGGGGCTCGGTGCCGCGCGAGGTGCGCGACCGCGACTACTTCTACATCTGGAGCTTCTCGACCTGGGGCGTGTGGGCCGCGCTCGGCCTGGTCTGGGTGTGGGAGTCGGTGGCCGCGGTGCTCGGCTCCGAGCGCGTGCGGCTGGGCCGCGAGTACGTCGACGTGCCGCGCGACCGCAGCTGGCTCCTGGCGTCGCCGGTGCTGGCGCTGGCGCTCATCCCGCTCGTGGGCAACTGGCAGCAGGCGTCGCGCGCCGGCCACGAGGACACGGCCGCCTTCGCGAAGGACCTGCTCAACTCGGTCGAGCCGTACGGCATCCTCGTCACCGTCGGCGACAACGACACCTTCCCGCTCTGGTACGCGCAGGAGGTCGAGGGCATCCGCAAGGACGTCCTGATCGCCAACACGTCGCTGCTCAACACCGACTGGTACGCGCGCCAGATGGTGCGCCGCCCGGTCTACGAGTACGACGCGGCGAAGGGCCCGGCGCTCTACCGCGGCCAGCAGTGGAAGAAGCCGAGCGGCCCGCCGCTCAAGCTGTCGATGCAGGAGCTGGACGCGATCCCGCTCGGCTACGCGCTGGACCAGCCGCAGACGTTCCAGAAGGACGGCATCACGGCGACCATCTCGCAGCCGCAGCTCTACCGCGCCGACATCCTCGTGCTGCAGATGATCAAGGACGGGTGGCCGGAGCGTCCGGTGTACTTCAGCCGCACGTCGGGCGGGTACGCGCAGGACCTCGGGCTGCAGAGCTACGTCCTCACGCAGGGGCTGGCGCGCAAGCTGACGGCGGCGCCGGTGGTCGCGGGCCGCGACACGGTGGCGATCCCCGGCGAGGGCTACGTCGACCTGCCGCGCTCCACCGCGCTCTGGACGCAGGTGTTCGAGGGGCCGAAGGCGCTCATCAAGCGCGGCGACTGGGTGGACGTGCCCAGCGTCGGCATTCCCGACCTGTACACGATCACCGGCATCATGCTGTCGGAGGCGCTGCAGCGCGCCGGCCATCCGCAGGACGCGCAGCGCATCTTCTCGGAGGCGGAGCAGGTGGCGCGCGCGACGCGCCGGTCGCGCGAGTTCGGCTTCGACCGCGCGTCGACGCCGTCGCTCGTGCCGCAGGAGAGCCCGCTGCAGCCGCTCGTGCCGGCCGACACGGCGGCGCTGCCGGAGACGAAGAGCGCCGCCCCGGCGCCGAAGCCGCCCTGCCGCGCGACCGCCGCGCGCATCGCGAGTGACGCAGCGCACGCGGGGCCGTGGCCGACCGGGTCACGGCCCCTCGTGCGTCGCGGGGCCCGCGCGCCGCCGGTGCGGCGCTTGCGAGCATCGCGGGTGGTGCGCCGCAGCGTGCGGACGAATGCCCGCGCCCGCCGGCGCCAGCCCCGGAGGTCAGATGCACGACGCCCAGCCCCCCGCGCCCGAGATCCCCGGGCGGGACTCGCACGCTGCCGACGCGCAGGCCGACCGGCGCCGGCGCCGCGTCCTGGGCTCGGGCGACGCGAACCCGCGGCTCGCCGCCGCGCAGTACGTCGCGCGCCACCGCCTGGAGCCGTTCTACCGCGCCCTCGGCGGGCTCGCGATCGCCGTCTTCGGCGGCGAGGCGACCGTGGTGCCGCACCTGCGCCAGGACGGCCGCTACCGCCGCCTGGTCTTCGTGGTGGACGCCGCGTCGGCCGAGGCGAGCGTGGACTACGAGGCGTTCCTGCCGCTCGAGCAGGCGTTCTGGACGGCGTACGCGCACGTCCCGAAGCCCGACGTGCCGCTGATGGTCGCCGTCCGCCCCGCGCGCGGCTGGTGCCGCACCGAGGCGCTGGCGCCGTTCTTCGTGCACCTCGCGACGCCGGACGACGCGACCTGAGGGGTCGCGCCGGCACGGCGGTCAGGGTGCGGCGTCCGCGAACAGCAGGCAGACGGGCGCCGGCACCGGCACGCGCGCGCCGGTCGGCGTGAGGCGCCCCGACCCCTCGTCGACGCGGAACGCGACCACCGAGTCCGAGCGCTGGTTCGCGGCGAGCAGCAGGCGCCCCGTCGGGTCGAGCGCGAAGTTGCGCGGCCACCGTCCGCCGGTGGGCACCGTCTGCGCGAGCGACAGCCGGCCGTCGCCGGCCACCGCGAACACCGCCAGGGTGTCGTCGCCGCGGTTGGACGCGTACACCGTGCGGCCGTCCGGGTGCACGTGCAGGTCGGCCGGGAAGTTGTCGCCCGCGGCGCCCGCCGGCCGCGTGGAGAGCGCCTGCCGCTCGCGCAGCGCGCCCGTCGCCGCGTCGTAGTCGAGGGCGACCAGCGTCGAGTCCAGCTCGTTCACGACGTAGAGCGTGCGGCCGTCGGGCGCGAACGCGAGGTGGCGCGGGCCCGCCCCCGGCTTCAGCGCCACCTCGTGCGCGGCCGGCGCGAGCGTCCCCGTCGCGGCGTCGAAGCGGTAGACGAGGAGGCGGTCGATGCCCAGGTCCGCGGCCAGCGCGAAGCGGTTCGCCGGATCGAGCACGATGCAGTGCGCGTGCGGCGCCGTCTGCCGCTGCGGGTGCGGGCCGCGCCCCGCGTGCTGCACGACGCTCGTCGCCTCGCCCACCGAGCCGTCCGCGCCCAACGGCAGCACGGCGACGTTGCCGCCGACGTAGTTGGCGACGAGCAGGTGCCGCCCCGTGCGGTCGACCGAGACGTAGCACGGCGCCCCGCCCCGCGACGCGCGCGTGCCGCGCGGCGTCAGCGCGCCGGTGGCCGCGTCGCGCGCGAAGCCCGCGACCGCACCCGAGGCAGCGCCCGCGAACTCGGTCAGCTCGCTGGCCGCGTAGAGCGCCCGGCCGCCCGGCGCCATCGCCAGGTACGACGGGTTCGCCACCTCGGCCGCCACGCTGCCGTCCAGCCGCAGCGCGCCGTCCGTCCGGTCCACCGTCAGCCGGTAGATGCCGCGACTGGTCGTCCCGGCGGTGTACGTGCCCACGTAGAGGCCCCACGCGCCGCCGTCGGGATCGGTCGCCGCGCCGCCGCGGGCGGCCGTCGCGCACCCCGCGAGGCCCAGCGCCGTGGTCGCGAGGAAGTCGCGCCGGGTGTACGGCTGCGGATCGCGCATGGCGGTGCGGTCGGGGTGCGGGGAGCCTCGGGACGCGCGCGGGACGGCGCGTAGCTACGCCTCGCGCGCCGCACCGCGCAACGGGTTGCGCCGACCCCATCGCTCGGCCATACTTCGCCGCTGGCACCGCCCTCTGGAGGGCTGGCCGAATGGCTAAGGCAGCGGTCTTGAAAACCGCCGTCGCGCGAGCGACTTCAGGGTTCGAGTCCCTGGCCCTCCGCTGCCGGCCGGCCCCGACGGCGGCCCCGAATCCTGGAGAGATGGCCGAGAGGCTGAAGGCACCGGTTTGCTAAACCGGCAT
>CBHYLO010000241.1:0-6784 GCA_966128675.1 uncultured bacterium
GGTGGCGTTCATGGCCGCGCTGGGCGCGGTGCTGACCTTCTTCCGCCCGTCGGACCCCGACGTCGCGACGCTGGAGGAGATCGCCGCGGTGCGCGAGGCCGGCGCGGGCGCCGACGTCGCGCGCGACGCGACCGACGCCGCGCTCGCCGCGTCGCGGCCAGGCTACGGGCGGAGCGGCGACGTCCTCGTGCGCGTCGCGATGCCGAGCCAGCTGATCGAGTCGCCGGTGGCGCTGCCGGCGGGGAGCGGCGCGCTGCGCTACCAGTGGGTGCGCGCCGCCGACTCGTCCGAGGCCGACGCGCCGCGCACGCTGGCGCCGGGGATGTCGGTGCTCGCGCCGGCGCGGCCGGGCGTCTACCGCCTGGCCGTGGGCGAGGGCGCGTCGCGGCAGGTGCTCGACGACCTCTCGCTCGCCGTGCTGGTGCCGTTCGCGCAGAAGTTCGGCGGCACGGTGAACGGCTACCGGCTGGGCAGCTGGCCCTTCGAGCGGCTCGGCGGCGAGCGCCCGCTGGGCTTCGTCGAGGTGACGGCGCGCACCGCGGACGTGTCGCTCTCGCGCCACGTGCGCCTGGGCGACTTCGTGACGCACGACCGGCAGGCGCAGTGGCCGCGCTACGTGGTCGTGAGCCCGCGCCTGCTGGACAAGGTGGAGCTGGTGGTCGACGAGATCGCGAAGCTGCGCGGCGTGGGCGACCCGTCGCGCATCCGCGTGCGCATCAACTCGGGCTTCCGCACGCCGCTGCACAACTCGGGCGTCGAGGGCTCGGCGCTCAACAGCCGGCACCAGTACGGCGACGCGGCCGACGTGGCGATCGACGCCGACGGCGACGGGCGCTTCACGAGCTTCGACAGCCGCGTGGTGGGCCTGGCGGTCGAGATGATCGAGAAGCGCCACCCCGAGCTGGTGGGCGGGCTGGGCGTGTACGTGAACGCGCGCTCGTCGTACGTGCACATCGACGCGCGGGGGCGGCGGGCGCGCTGGTGGGGATGACGTCGTGGCCGCGTGAGCCGCGTGAGCTGCGGACTGCGGGCTGCGGATCCGACGGCGGCGCAGGCTGCTGGCACCCGGTCCGGCCGGTCGCGTAGTATCCTGCAGCGCAGGTAATCCGCAGCCCGCAGCCCGCAGCCTTACATGAGTCAGCACATCCGCGACCGCATCAATCGCCAGCTCGACGCCCTGGGCGAGGACCGGCTGTACCAGGTGCTCGACTACGTCGACTTCCTCGAATCGCGCTACGGGCAGCGCGCCGCCACGCCGCCGAACACCTTCCAGCGGCTGGCCGACACGATCGAGGACCGGCTGCGCACGGGCGGGCTGGCCGCGAGCACGGTCAGCGAGGCGATGGGGTTCCTGAACAAGGCGGTCGGCGCGCTCAACGGCGCGGTGGCGGCGGGCCGGTCGGTGGCCACCGACCTCGCGTCGGTTGCCCAGCGCGCGGGGACCGTCGTCGTCGACGCGGTGAACACCTCGCCCGCGGGCACGCCCGGCACGCCCGGCACGCCCGGCACGGCGCCCGTCGCGCCCTCCGCGGGCGGTGCCGCGCCCGGCGGTACGAGCCCTGCTACCGAGCCGCGGCGTGACGACGCCGCGCCCGGCACCCCCGGCGCGGCCTCCTGACCGTTCCCCCAGCCCGACCCGCCGTGACCCCGTCCCCCCTGTCCCGCTCCCGCCAGCTGGCCGAGCGCGCCGCCGAGCGCGTGAGCGACCGCTTCCGCGAGATCCGCCCGAAGGCGAAGCGCCGCCCGCGCACCGGCGCCAAGCGCACGGTCATGGACACCATCCGGCAGCTCCCGCACTACCTGCGGCTGCTGGGCGGGCTGCTGACGGACCGGCGCGTGTCCGCGCTCGACAAGGTGCTGGTGGGCGGCGCGATCGCCTACATCCTGATGCCGGCCGACCTGCTGCCCGACTTCATCCCGTTCCTCGGCGAGGTCGACGACGTCTTCCTGCTGGTGACGGCGCTGCAGCGGCTGGTGGCGAACGCGGGGCGGCGGGTGCTGCTCGACCACTGGAGCGGGCATCCGTCGGAGCTGGCCGACCTCAACCTGAAGCGCGTGGTCTCGGCCGCCGCGTTCTTCCTCCCGATCGGGATGCGGCGGAAGCTGCGGGGGCTGGCCGGGGGTTGAGCCGCCCCGGGCGACCGCCTACCTTCCGCCATGGCGACCAGAACTCCCTCAGCAGCTCCCAGCCCCGCGCGTCCGGCTCCGTCGGACGGCGGGGTTTCGCGTTCGGGGCCGGGCGCCCCGAGCAACGGCACCCCGGCGCCCGTCGCGCCGCGCCCGCACGGGCTGACCCGCGTGCGCGAGGCGATCGCGCTGACGTTCGACGACGTCCTGCTGGCGCCGCGCCACGCGCAGGTGCACCCGAAGGACGTCGACACGTCGTCGCGCTTCACGCGCGGCATCGCGCTCAACGTGCCGCTGGTGTCGGCCGCGATGGACACCGTGACCGAGAGCGAGATGGCGATCGCCATGGCGCGCGCGGGCGGCATCGGGGTGCTGCACAAGAACATGTCGATCGACCGCCAGGCGGCGGAGGTCGACCGCGTGAAGCGCTCCGAGAGCGGGATGATCCTCAACCCGATCACGCTCTCGCCCGAGGCCACGCTGCGCGAGGCGGTGGCGCTGATGCAGCGCTTCAAGATCTCGGGCGTGCCGGTGGTGGACGGCGACGGGCGGCTGGTCGGCATCATCACCAACCGCGACCTGCAGTTCGAGCGCGCGCTGGACCGCCCGCTGCGCGACGCGATGACGAGCGAGGGGCTGGTGACGGCGCCCAGCGGCACGACGCTCGACGAGGCGGAGGCGATCATGGGCCGCCACCGCATCGAGAAGCTCCCCGTCGTGGACGCCGCGGGGCTGCTGCGCGGCCTGATCACGGTGAAGGACATCCACAAGCGCCGGCAGTACCCGACGGCCAACAAGGACCATCACGGCCGCCTGCGCGTGGCCGCGGCGGTGGGTGCCGGCGGCGACTTCCTGGCGCGCGCGCGGGCGCTGGTGGACGCGGGCGTCGACGTGCTGGTGATCGACACGGCGCACGGCCACTCGCAGGGCGTGCTCGACGCGACGGCGCAGGTGCGCGAGGCGTTCCCCGACGTGCAGCTGGTGGCCGGCAACGTCGCGACGCGCGACGGCGCGGCGGCCCTCGTCGCGCGCGGCGTCGACGCGGTGAAGGTGGGCGTGGGCCCCGGCTCGATCTGCACGACGCGCGTGGTGACGGGCGTCGGCGTGCCGCAGCTGACGGCCGTGATGGACGCCGTCGAGGGCGCGGGCGACGTGCCGATCATCGCCGACGGCGGCATCAAGTACTCGGGCGACATCGTGAAGGCGCTGGCCGCCGGCGCGTCGTGCGTGATGATGGGCTCCATGCTCGCGGGCACGGAGGAGAGCCCCGGCGAGTCGATCCTGGCCGAGGGGCGCCGCTTCAAGATGATCCGCGGCATGGGATCGCTGGCGGCGATGCAGGACGGCAGCGCCGACCGCTACTTCCAGGAGGGCGAGATGAGCCCGAAGAAGCTCGTGCCCGAGGGCATCGAGGGGCGCGTGCCGTACAAGGGCCCCGTCGGCGACGTCCTGTTCCAGATGGTCGGCGGGCTGCGGAGCGGCATGGGCTACGTCGGCTGCGGCTCGATCGAGCGGCTGCGCACCGAGGCGGAGTTCGTGCGCATCACCGCGGCCGGCCTGCGCGAGAGCCATCCGCACGACGTGACGATCACGCGCGAGGCGCCGAACTACTCGGCGTAGCGGTCGCACGCGCGCGTCCGAGGGCCGTGCAGGCCGTCTGACCGGCTTCTGACCCGCGGGGCCCTGCATTCGCGCGGCCCCGCGCCCAACGTAAGGCGCCACCCGCTCGTACTGGCCAGGTGTTGGCTTCGAGCAGGTGGCGCCGGTCGTTTGGGGCCAGGCTCGACATTGACAGAGTCGTGACGCTCGGGGCAGGTTTCCGCGTCTCCCCGGCACCGGCTGGCCGCGCTCCCTCCTGCGGCCGTCGCGAATCGACCGTTCCCCGCACAGGATCCCGCGAGAGGACCCGTATGGCGTTGTCGTCCATCAAGAGCATCGCACAGATTCAATCCGAGGCGAGCGAGGAGGGAGCCCACACGCTCAAGCGCACCCTCGGCGCGCTCAATCTCGTGATGCTCGGGATCGGGGCCATCATCGGCGCCGGCATCTTCGTGCTCACCGGCACCGCGGCCGCGAACAACGCCGGCCCCGCCGTCGTGATCTCGTTCATCCTCGCGGGCCTCGGCTGCCTCTTCGCGGGGCTCTGCTACGCCGAGTTCGCGTCGATGATCCCCGTCGCCGGCTCGGCGTACACGTACGCCTACGCGACGCTCGGCGAGTTCGTCGCCTGGATCATCGGCTGGGACCTGATCCTCGAATACCTGTTCGGCGCCGCCACCGTGGCCGTGGGCTGGTCGGGCTACTTCGTGGCGTTCATGCACAAGCTGGGCGTCGAGATGCCCGCCGCGTTCACGCAGGCGCCGCTCTCGGTGGTGGGGACGCACACCCTCGTCAGGAACCCAGGCGGGGTGCTGAACGTCCCCGCGATGGTGCTCGTGCTGCTGATGACCTGCCTGCTCGTCATCGGCATCAAGGAGTCGGCGCGGTTCAACAACGTGATCGTGATCGTGAAGGTCGCGATCGTGTTCCTCGTCATCGGCTTCGGCTTCATGTTCGTCGACTCGGCGAACTGGGAGCCGTTCATCCCGGCGGCGCAGGGGCCCGGACGGTTCGGGTGGGACGGCATCGTGCGCGCGGCCGGCGTGGTGTTCTTCGCCTACATCGGCTTCGACGCGGTGAGCACGGCGGCGCAGGAGGCCAAGAACCCGCAGCGCGACATGCCCATCGGCATGCTCGGCTCGCTCGCGTTCTGCACGGTGCTCTACATCCTGATGTCGCTCGTGATGACGGGCCTCGTCCCGTACACGCAGCTCAACGTCCCGCACCCGGTGGACGTCGCCCTCGCGGCCGTGCCGTCGCTGGGCTGGCTGAACCTCCTCGTCGACATCGGCGCCATCGCCGGCCTCGCGTCGGTCGTGCTGGTGATGCTCATGGGCCAGCCGCGCATCTTCTTCTCGATGTCGCGCGACGGCCTCCTGCCGGCGGTGTTCGGCAAGGTGCACCCGAAGTTCCAGACGCCGTACGTGACGACGATCCTCACCGGCGCCGTCGCCGCGGTGGTCGCGGGCTTCTTCCCGATCGCGCTCCTCGGCGAGCTGGTGTCGATCGGGACGCTGTTCGCCTTCGTGGTGGTGAGCGCCGGCGTGCTGATGCTGCGCTACAAGCGCCCGGAGCTGCCGCGCCCCTTCAAGACGCCGCTCGTGCCGATCGTGCCGGCGCTCGGCATCCTGGTCTGCGGGTACCTGATGTACGGCCTCCCGCCCGACACCTGGCTCCGCCTGCTCGTCTGGCTGGCGCTCGGCCTCGTGATCTACTTCCTGTACGGCAAGTCGCACTCGCGCGTCGGGCAGATGGACACCGGCCGCTGAGCCGACCGACGGCGCCGGCCCGGTTCCGGGCCCGCGCCGTCGCGCGTCGCGAGGACCGCAGGGCCGCTCCCCTGGAGCGACCGGCGGTCCTCGTGCGTTGCGCCCTCCGGTGGCGCGCCGCCTGCCCACGACACCCGCCACACCGCGCGGCCCCGCCGCCGCTCCTCCCCTCCGCATGACCACGGCGCTCTCCCCGCTCCCCGACCTCCTCGCCCTCCCGCCCGCGCGCGCGGCGGCGATCCGCGCCCTCGCGCCGCACCTGCGCCCGGGGCTGCGCGTGGCGCTGTCGACGCACATCAACGCCGACGGCGATGGCTGCGGGTCCGAGGTCGCGATGGCCGGCCTGCTGGCGCAGCTGGGGATGACGCCGATGATCGTCAACCCGACGCCGTGGCCGGAGATGTTCCGGTTCCTGCTGCCGGACGACGCCCTCGACCAGAGCCCACGCGGCGCCGCGGCGCTGCGCGAGGCGGACGTTCTCATCGTCCTCGACATCTCGGACGTGAAGCGGCTCGGCGTGCTGGGCGACACGGTGCGCGGGCTGAAGATCCCGAAGCTCGTCATCGACCACCACATCGCCACCGAGGACCCGGCCGGCGACGTGGTCGTGAGCGACACCAGCGCGTGCGCGACGGGGGAGCTGGTGTTCGACCTCGCGCGCGTGATGGGCCTGGAGCTGACGACGGCCGTGGCGACGGGCCTCTACGTCGCGATGCTCACGGACACGGGCGGCTTCCGCTTCAGCAACACGTCGCCGCGCTGCCACGCGATCGCGGGCCAGCTGCTGGCCGCCGGCATCGAGCCGGAGGACATGTACCGCCGCGTCTACGCGTCGGTGCCCGTCGGGAAGCTGGAGCTGCTGCGCGAGGCGCTGGCGACGCTGGAGGTCGACCCGGCCCACGGCCTGGCGTGGATCTCGGTGCCGGCGGGCGCGATGGAGCGCTTCGGCGTGCGCTCCGAGGACCTCGACGGGATCGTCGAGCACCCGCGCTCGATCGCCGGGACGCGCCTCGCGCTCTTCTTCCGCGACCTGGGCCACGGCAAGGTGAAGGTCTCCTTCCGCAGCACGGGCGACGTGGACGTGAACGCGCTGGCGCGGGGGTTCGGGGGCGGCGGACACGCCAAAGCCGCGGGGGCGCTGGTGGCGGGCGGCCTGGACACGGTCCGCGACACCGTCGTCGACGCGGCGCGCGCCTATCTCGCGGCGATGGGGGACTGAGGGCGACGGTCTTTCCGTCGGGCGAGGTTCGGCGCGCCGGTTGCTTCGTTCGTCGCCCCGATAGTGCGAT
>CBHYLO010000242.1:0-6779 GCA_966128675.1 uncultured bacterium
ACCGCGCGCCTCGTGCGCCGCGCGCCGCCGCCCGCCGTCGCGGTCACGCCCGCGCCGGACGCCGCGCCCGCGCCGGTGCAGCCGGCCGCCGACGTCGCCGCGCTGCGCGCCGAGACCGACCGCACGCTGGAGGTGCTGCGCGCCGCGGCGGCGACCGGCGACCGCGTGCTGGCGGCCGAGACGCTGCGCGCGCTGGAGCGGTCGCTGGCGACCATCGACGCGGCGATCGCGGAGGCGGACGCCGCGCTGGCGCGCGATCCAGGCAACGCCGCGCTGGCGGAGCTGCTGTCGCGCACCTACGCGCGCAAGCGCGAGCTGGTGCGGCGCGGCGCGTCGCTGGGGTCGCGCTCGTGAGCGGCGTGCGCCTCGCGGCCTGCGCGCTGCTCGCGCTGGGGCCCGTCGCCGCCGCGGCGCAGGCGGCGTCCGACTCGACGCGCACGCTCGTGCGCGGCCCGCGCATGGACGCCGACGGCGCGGTGCGCGTCTGGAACCTCCTCGGCAGCGTGCGCGTGATCGGCTGGGCGCACGACTCGATCGCGGTCACCGCGCGCGTCGCGGCGGGCGCGCCGTTCCACTTCGGCGGCGGCCCGCGCGGCGTGAAGCTCGGCGTCGAGGAGCGCGGCGGCTCGGCCGCCACGGGCGAGATCGAGGTGCGCGTGCCGCGCGGCGCGAAGGTGTGGGTGAAGTCGTCGACGGCGCCCATCACCGTATCGGGCGTCGTGGGCGACGTGGAGCTCTACACCGTCACCGGCGACGTGCGCGTGAGCGGCCGCCCCGCCACGCTGCGCGTCGAGGCGCTCGCGGCGCCGGTGACGGTGCAGGACGGCGCCGAGTGGCTGCGCGCGCGCACGTCGTCGGGCGCGATCCACGTCGCGGGCGCGGTGGGCGACGCGGAGCTCGCGACGGTCGGCGGGACGCTGACGCTCGACGGCCCGGTCGCGCAGCAGGCGCGCCTGGAGAGCGTCACCGGCGGCGTGCGCCACCGCGGCGCCGTCGCGCGCGGCGCGTCGCTCGGCATCGAGACGAACTCGGGCGACGTCACGCTGCAGCTCGCGCGCGAGGCGGCGACGCTCGACCTGCTCACGCTCGGCGGCCGCATCACGAGCGCGATCCCCGCCGTGCGCGCCGCCGTGCGCCCGCAGAAGCAGGGCCAGGCGCTGCGCACCGACGCCGGCGCCGACGCGGGGCGCATCGAGGTGCGGAGCTTCAGGGGCGCGATCGTGGTGGAGGGCGCGGCTCGGCGGTGAGCGCCGTATGCACCAGCTTGCGTCCACGTCGATCGCATGCAACGATGGCCCGACCCCACTGTCCACCGGTCTCGCCATCCGCTGCCAGGAGGTCGCATGGCGCGCAGTCTCGCCGATGCCAAGAAGCAGGTCGCCGGCTACATCGAACCGCGCGGCTGCTTCGTGTGGTACAAGGATTCGAGCGAGGGCTACATCCCGATCCCGGGAACTCCGTGCGCCCACTACGTCGCGCACCAGATCGGGATGACGCGCCTCACCAAGCGCGACGCGGCCTGCGACGCGGGATACCTGCTGCGCGTGCAGGATCTGGTCACGCGCCTCGGAGATCCGATCGACGCCGCGACCGTGCAGCCGGGCGACGTGTGGGCCCGCCTGAAGCATGGCCGTATGACGTCGGGCGGCCGTGAGCCGTCGTCGCACTGTGGCATGGTCGCGAGCGTCGTGCGGGAGGGCAACGGAGCGCCGCGCATCACGATCAAGCACTGCTCGAGCGGCCAGCGTCTCGTGGCGGAGAACGACTGGGCGCGGTACTTCAACTCCGGCGGGGCGTTCTACCGTCTCCCCGCACGCGCCGAGAGCGCGGAGACGCACGCCAACCTGGAGCGGCTGATCCGCGGCTTCGACTACCGCATGCCCTTCGACGGCATGTCGTAGCGGCACCGCCCGCGGGATCGTGCAGACACGGTGCGCCGGCCCCTCCGCGTCGTCGGCCGCCGTTCGCGAGACACGCGCGCTTCCGCGCCCCCCGAGAGAGCAATGGCAGGATGACCAGGAGGCCCCGCGCGGCGCGACGTCCCATGCGCTTCACGGAGCCTCCTAGTCATCCCGTCATCCTGTCGAGGCAGTGCGTCGGCCGGGCCCGGCGCGCCCGAGCGAGCCTACCGCCCCGCTGCCGCCGGCTTCTTCGCCGTGGTCGGCGCGACCGGCGTCGTGAAGTCCTCGCCCGGATTGGTGAAGCGGTTCGACTCCCACGCGTACTGCCGGTCGTGCAGCGTGCGATAGCGGCCGCCCAGCGCCATGAGCTCCGCGTGCGTGCCGCGCTCCACGATCTCGCCGTTCTCCAGCACCAGGATCTGGTCCGCGCTGCGGATCGTCGACAGGCGGTGCGCGATCACGAACGTCGTGCGCCCGCCGCGCAGCCGCGCCAGCGCCTCCTGGATCAGCGCCTCGCTCTCCGAGTCGAGCGACGACGTCGCCTCGTCGAGGATCAGGATCCCCGGATCGGCGAGCAGCGCGCGCGCGATCGCGATGCGCTGCCGCTGGCCGCCGCTGAGCTTCACGCCGCGCTCGCCCACGACCGTGTCGTACCCCTGTGGGAAGCCCTTCACGAACTCGTCGCAGTTCGCCAGCCGCGCCACCGCCTCCACCTCCTCGCGCGTCGCGCTCGGCCGCGAGAACGAGATGTTCTCGGCCACCGTGCCGTCGAACAGGAAGTTGTCCTGCAGCACCACGCCCAGGCGCGCGCGGTAGTCCGTGAGGCGCACGTCGTCGAGGTCGCGGCCGTCGATCAGCACGCGGCCGCGCGTCGGGCGGTTGAACGCCATCACCAGCGACACGAGCGTGCTCTTGCCGCTGCCGCTGGAGCCCACGAGCGCCGTCGTCGAGCCGGCGGGCGCGGTGAAGTTGACGTCCTTCAGCACCGGCTGCCCCTCGCGGTACTCGAACCAGACGTCGTCGAACGCGACGTCGCCGCGCAGCACGTCCAGCGGCGCGCGGCGCGCGTCCTCGTCGATCTCCGTCGGCAGGATCAGGATCTCGCGGATGCGGTCGAGCCCCGCGATCGCCTCGCTGATCTGCGTGCCGATCGACGCGATGCCCACCACCGGCGCCGCCAGCAGGCCGACGAAGAAGACGAACGTGATCAGGTCGCCGAGCGTCATCGTGCCCTTGATGACCGCCGGGCCGCCGACGCCGAGGATGAGCAGGCCGACGAGGCCGATGACGACCGTGCTCGCCGACGTCGTCGCCGACACGCCGGTGATCGAGCTGGCGATGTTGCGGAAGAGGCGGTGCACGCCCTTCGCGAACGTCACCTGCTCGCGCCGCTCGGTCCCGTACGCCTTCACCACGCGGATGCCGCCCAGCGTCTCGTTCAGGCGGCCGGTGACCTCCGCCTGGATCTTGCCGCGCTCGCGGAAGATCGGGCGCAGCCGGCCGAACGCGATCGCCATCCCGCCGCCGAAGCCCGCGAGGATGACGACGATGACGAGCGTCATCACCCAGTTGAGCCAGAGCAGCACGCCCAGCGCGAGCACCGCGGTGACGATGCCGCCGACGAGCTGCACGATGCCCGTGCCGACGAGGTTGCGGATCCCCTCGGCGTCGTTCATCACGCGCGAGATCAGCACGCCCGTCTGGTGCTCGTCGAAGTAGCGCACGGGGAGCCGCGAGATGCGGTTCAGCACGCGGCGGCGCATGTCGCTGATCGCGCGCTGCGCGGCGACGCTGATGACCTGCGACAGCGCGAAGCCGGTCGCGGCCTGCACCAGCGTCGCCAGCGTGGCGCCGAGGGCGATCGGCCAGAGGAGGTCGTGGCGCCCCTTGCCGATCACCTCGTCGATCAGCCCCTTGGAGCTGAGCGGGAGCACGAGCCCCGCGACGCGGCTCACGAGCATCAGGCTGAAGCCGATCGCGAGCGCGCGCCGGTGCTGCCACATGAGCGCCCGCGCGTCGCGCCACGCGGCCTTGGTGTCGACCTTCTTCTTCGCCGGCGTGGCGCCGCCCGCGGCCTTGTCCGGCCCCGTGCCGTTGCGCGCCGCCCGCGCCTGCGCGGCGCGCCGTGCGCGCGGTCCCACCTTCCCGACCGACCGTCCGATCACGTGCCCTCGCTGGCTGATGCGAGCCGATGCGCGCGGCGCCGGGCGGCGTCGCGACCCGTCCCCAAGGTAGCGCCGAAAGGCGGGACCTGCCGTCGTCCGTTCGGGCAGGACGACACGGCGGGCGGCGGGCGGCGGATCCCGCTCCTTGGTGCCCTCGGCGACCGTCATCGCACCCGGCCTGCACGAACTGCTCGTTCGACTACGGATGCTCCGGATCGAGCGGATGAGACGGATCGCTCCGTGTTGCGCACGGAGCGACGCCGCCACCCGGAGCGATCCGCAGGATCCGTCTCATCCGGAGCATCCGTAGTCCCCGGTTCGCCGACAGCCGCATGGCGCACCGGCGGGTCCCGGGTTCGAGATCCGCAGCCCGCAGTCCGCAGCCGTTTAGATTTCGCGTCCGCCCTCACGGAATCCCGCCCATGCCCGCCATCGCCATCGTCCGCGCGCCCGTCGCGCCGCTCCACGCCGAGCCCCGCATCGCCAGCGGGCAGGTCTCGCAGGCGCTGTTCGGCCACGCGCTGCTCGTCCTCGGCGAGGCCGGCGACTGGCGGCGCGTGCGCACGCTCAACGACGGCTACGAGGGGTGGGCGCACGTCGGCTACCTCGTGATCGACGACGCCGAGGGCGTGCCCGAGGACGCGCCCGCGTTCCGCCCGTACGAGGCGCGCACCTTCGCGCAGCGCCGCGACGCCGCCGAGGACGCGGCGCTGGTCGGCGACGCCGCGCCCGCGCTGTCGCTCGGCTGCACGGTGCGCGCGGGCGAGCGCACGCTGCGGCTGCCGTTCGGCGCGGTGGTGTTCGGCGCGCAGACGCGGCTGGACGGCGAGACCGTGCCGCTGGCCGAGCGGGCGGCGCGCTTCCCGCGCGACGGCGGCGCGATCGCGGAGAGCGCCTGGCGCTTCGAGGGCACCGCGTACCAGTGGGGCGGGCTCACGCCCTGGGGCGCGGACTGCTCCGGCTTCGTGCAGGCCGTCTGCGGGCTGCACGGGATCGAGCTGCCGCGCGACGCCTGGCAGCAGGCGCTCGTCGGCGAGCATCGCGACCGCCTGGACGGCTTGGCCGCGGGCGACCTGCTCTTCTTCAGCGACCGCGAGGACCGGCGGGTGACGCACGTGGGGCTCGCGATCGACGAGCTGCGCATGGCGCACCTCGCGCTCGGCCGCGGCGGCTGGAGCGTCGAGGACCTGATCGACGACGACGACCCGTACGTCGAGCGGCTGCGCGCCAACTTCCTGCACGCGCGCCGCGTCGTCTGACGCGCGGCCGCCGTCGCGCCGGGCCGTCAGCTCAGGAGGGTGCCCGGCGGCGGCTGGAAGGTCGGCACCGGTGCGGCGCCCGTGCCCTGCACGGTCAGCGGGAGCTGCGCCACCACCCGGCCGTCCAGCAGCAGGAGGACCGTGTGCGGGCCGGGCCGCTCCAGCGGCAGGTCGAAGGACTGCACCAGCGGGATGTCGACGTCGGTGATGCCCGCCGGCAGCGGCTGGATGGCCAGCTGCGCCTCGTGGCCCAGCAGCGTCGCGCCGCCCGGGCCCGTGACCTGGAGCCCGAGCCGGTGGGTCCCGACGTCGCTCGCCTGGCCCTTGAAGCGCGCGACCAGGTGGACGCGCGGGTGCACGGCGGGGAAGCTGGCCGCGTGCAGGGCGTCGAAGACGCCGAGGATGTTGAGCTTCCCGTCCACGGCGACGTTGGCCGCGTCGGCCAGCAGGGCGAAGGCGACGTACATGGGGCCAAGCTAATAGATTGGGCGGATGGCGTCCCACGTCCACGAGGCGCTGGCGCCCGATCGCACGGAGGCGGCTCCGCGGTCGGGCGCCTGGCTCACCGACCTGATGCTGCTGGCGATGGCGCTCATCTGGGGCGTCAACTTCAGCGTCGTGAAGTACGGCACGCGCGTCATGCCGCCGCTCGCGTTCAACGCGATGCGCGTCGTGCTGGCGACGGTCGTGCTGTGCGGCGTCGCGCTCACCCTGCGCGCGCAGCGCCCGTCGCGGCGCGACGCGGTGCGCCTCGCGCTCCTCGGGCTCCTCGGCCACGGCGTCTACCAGCTCTGCTTCATCCAGGGCGTCGCGCGCTCGTCGGTCGCGACCGCGGCGCTGGTGCTCGCGTCCAGCCCCGCGCTCATCGGCCTCGTGGGACGCGTGCTCGGCATCGACCGCCCGTCGCCGCGCCAGTGGACGGGGATCGCGCTCCAGCTGCTCGGCATGGCCGGCGTGGTGCTCGGCAGCGCGGTGCAGCCGTCGGCGAGCGCGGAGGCGCCGCTCGTGGGCGCGCTGATCCTGCTCGGGGGCTCGATGTCGTGGGCGTTCTACGCCGTGCTGCTCAAGCCCTTCACGCTGCGCGTGCACCCGATCCACCTGTCGGCGTTCACGCTGCTCGGCGGCGTGGGCGTGCTGGTGGGCCTGGGCGCGCCGTCGCTGCTCGCGCTCGACGCGCGCACGGTGCCCGCGGCCGGCTGGGCCTCGGTAGCGTACGCGGGGCTCGCGGCGATGGTCGTCGCCTACCTGTTCTACTATCGCGGCGTGCGCGTGCTCGGCCCGGTGCGCACCGCGATGTACAGCAACCTGCAGCCGCTGATCGCGATGGCGGTGGCCTTCCTGACGCTGCACGAGGTGCCCACGGCGTGGCAGCTCGGCGGCGCGGCGGCCATCACCACCGGCCTCCTCGTCTCGCGCAAATGAAGCTGGTCCTCTTCGACATCGACGGCACGCTC
>CBHYLO010000243.1:0-6765 GCA_966128675.1 uncultured bacterium
CGGGGCGGGCGTGGCGTCGGGCGTCGCGGGGGCGTCGGCGGTCGCGGGGCCCATCGCGCCCACGTCCACCAGCACGCGCCACGGGCCGTTGGCCGAGCGCGTCCACACGGTCGCGAACTGGCCGTGCATGACCGCCGTGTCGCCCGGCGCGCCGCGGTAGGTGAACGGCCCCGTCGTGAACGCGAGGTCGCCCGACGCCGACGCGCCGCCCCACGCCGGCGCCCAGCGGAACAGCGGCCCCGGCGCGGGCACCGTGGCCCAGTACGGCTTCGCGAGCGCGATGCGGTCGCGGAAGACGACGCCGTCGTCCGCGAACGCCGCCAGCGACGCGTCGCGCATCCCGCGCGTCTCCGCGTCGCGCGCGTACGCGCGCTCGGCCGCGACGACGGCGGTCAGCGTGCCCGCGGTGGTGCCCGCGGCGGGCGGCGCGTCGGTGGCGCTCTTGGACACGCGCTGCGGCGTGGCGGGCTGCGCGTGCGCGGCGGCCGGCAGCGCCAGCATCAGCAGGGAGAGGGCGGAGGAGCGTCGCATGACGGCGATGTGATGAAGTGGGAGCGCGATGCGCGAAGGTCTACGCCGCCGCGACGACCGCGTCGCCCGCGTGGTGCGCGCGCCAGTCGCGGCGCCACGCGATCCACCCGGCGACCGCGAGGCCCAGGAAGGCCGCGTAGAGCGCCGCGGTCACGTACAGCCCGCGTGACACGAAGACGGGGACGTACACCACGTCCACCGCGATCCACACGAGCCAGTTCTCGAGCAGCTTGCGCGTCATCATCCACTGCGCGACGAGGCTGACCGCGGTGAGCGCCGCGTCCATGAAGGGAATGCTCGCGTCGGTCCACCGCGCGAGCCCGCCGCCGACCAGCAGCGTGCACGCCGCGGCGATCGCCGCCAGCAGCGGCCAGAGGCGCGCGGGCGTGCGCGTGACGGGCAGCGGCGTGCGTTGCGCGCCGCCGAAGCGCCACTCGTACCAGCCGTAGCACGACAGGATCGCGTAGACGATCTGCAGCCCCATGTCGGCGTACAGCTTCGCGCCGTGAAACACGACGGCGTATGACACCACATTCACGATCGCCGTCGGCCAGGCCCACAGGCTCTGGCGTCCACTCAGGAAGACGCTGACGGCGCCGACGACGGCGGCGAAGATCTCGAGCCGGGACACGGGGACGACGTGGAGACAGCGGATGGATGGAGGTGGGCGTAGTGTAGCCCGGGTGACGTCGCCCCGCACGCGAAGGTCTGTCCGGTCGGACGCCAAGTCCGACCGGCCGGTCCTTCGCGCCGCGTCCGTGCGCCGAGCACCGCGCCCAATTCACCGCCCGCACGACCGCCGCCGACTGCCCGCGCCGGTCCGTGCATCGTTCCCGGAGGGATGATGTTCGAACGTCCGTCGCCGTGGGCCGCGCCGCCGCGCCCCAGTGCGTCTCTCGCCCGCGCGCTCGCCGTGGGGGCGCTGCTCGCCGCCAGCCCGGCGCTGCTCCTCGCGCAGACCGGCCGCGTCACCGGCACCGTCACCGACAGCACCAGCGGTCGGGCGCTCGGCCAGGTGCAGATCCAGATCGCGGGCACGCGCCTGGGGACGCTCACCGACGAGAGCGGGCGCTTCACCCTCGCGAACGTGCCCGCGGGCGACGTCGTCGTCGACGCGCGCCGCCTGGGCTACCTGCCCGTCACGCGCCGCGTGACCGTCACCTCGGGCGGCACCGCGACCGTCGCGCTCAACATGCGCACCGCCGCGCTCACGCTGCAGGCGGTCGTCACGACGGGCGTCGTCGATCCGACGAGCGGCACGCGCGTGCCGTTCACCGTCGGCCGCGTGGACGCCGCCAACGCGCCGGTGCCCGCCGCCAACGCCGTCGAGTCGATCCAGGGCAAGGTCGCCGGCGTGACCGTGATCCCGAGCGGCCAGCCGGGCAGCGGCACGACGGTCGTGCTGCGCTCGCCGACCAGCATCAACAAGTCGAACTCCCCGCTCGTCGTCGTCGACGGCGTGGTGCTCAGCCAGTCGTTCGACGCGTCGAGCGCCGACCTCGAGGCGCTCGACATCGAGAGCGTCGAGATCGTGAAGGGCGCCGCCGCCGCGTCGCTCTACGGCTCGCGCGCGTCGGCGGGCGTGATCCAGATCCGCACCCGCCGCGGCGCCGACCAGGCCACCAACACGACGCACGTCACCGCGCGCTCCGAGTACGGCAGCAACGCGCTGTCGCGCAAGATCGACTGGGCCAAGTACCACTCGTTCCGCCTCAGCCCCGCCGGCGGCTGGGTCAACGCCGCCGGGCGCGACACCACGCGCCAGGGGCGCACGCCGGAGCCGGCGTACCAGCGCTTCCAGGACAACGCGTACCCGACGCAGACGTACGACCAGGTCGACCGCTTCTTCGACCCGGGCAACTTCTACAAGAACTCCGTCAACATCTCGCAGAACAGCGGGCGCACCAACTGGTTCCTCTCGCTGGTGAACAACCGCGAGGACGGCGTCGTGCTGAACAGCGGCGCGTACCAGCAGAACGACCTGCGCCTGAACCTCGACCACAACCCGCGCGAGAACCTGAAGCTGTCGTTCAGCGGCTACCACAGCCGCTCGAACCGCGCGAACCTGTACGGCGACACGTTCTTCGACCTGATCAACCAGTCGCCGGACGTCGACCTGCGGCAGCCCGATCCCGACGGCACGCCGTTCATCTTCCAGCCGGACAACGCCGACGCGCGCGAGGAGAACCCGCTGTACGTGCTGTCGACGGAGAACCGCCGCCGGCGCCGCGCCCGCACGCAGGGCAGCCTCGAGACGCGCTACGCGCCGATGGAGTGGCTGAGCTTCGACGCCAACGTCAGCTACGACCGCTCCGACCGCCGCAACAGCTTCTTCCTGGATCAGGGGCTGAAGACCGAGGGCTTCTCGACGCCCGGCGTCGGCGGCCCGGGCGAGGTCGAGCTGGTCACCGGCATCACGAGCGCGCTCAACGCCGCCGGCAGCGTGAACCTGCTGCAGCGCTTCGGCGCGCTGACGCTGCGCTCGACCGGCCGCGCGCTGCTGGAGCGCGAGAGCAACGACGTGAGCGAGGCGCGCGGCACCAACCTGCTCGTGCCCGGCGTGTCGAGCCTCGACAACGCGACGCAGCGCTTCCTCGAGTCGAGCATCGAGGAGATCCGCACCAACAGCTACATCGTGTCCGGCGGCGCCGACTACGCGGGCCGCTACATCCTGGACGCCCTCGTGCGCCGCGACGGCTCGTCGCTGTTCGGCCCCGAGGAGCGGTGGAACACGTACTACCGCGCCAGCGCCTCGTGGCGCATGGGCGAGGAGTCGTGGTGGCCGTTCAAGGGGACCATCACCGAGTTCAAGCCCCGCATCTCGCGCGGCACGGCCGGCGGGCGCCCCGACTTCGCCGACCAGTTCGAGACGCTGGCGTTCGCCACCGGCGGCGGCCTCGTGAAGTCGACGCTGGGCAACAAGTTCCTGAAGCCGGAGCTGGCCACCGAGACCGAGGCCGGCGTGGACCTGATCATCAAGGACCGCTACTCGCTGCAGCTCTCCTACGCGCGCAACACCGTGCGCGACCAGCTGATCCAGGTGCCGCTGTTCGCGGGCCTCGGCTACGAGACGCAGTGGCAGAACGCCGGCACGGTGCAGGGCAACACGATCGAGGCGACGCTCGAGGCGCAGGTCATCCGCAGCCCGAAGCTGCAGTGGCGCACGGGCCTCGTCGCCGACCGCTCGCGCAACAAGATCACCGAGTTCGGCCGCCAGTGCTTCCAGCGCAACACGATCCAGTTCCTGTGCGAGGGCGAGGCGCTGCAGGCGATGTACGGCTTCCGCTTCATCAAGGGGCCGGGCGAGCTCCCCGAGGGCGTGGCGTCGCGCGCCGGCGAGTTCGCGGTGAACGACGAGGGGCTGCTGGTGTGGGTCGGCCCGGGGAACACGTTCCGCGACGGTGAGACCAAGCAGCTGTGGGGCACGACGACCACCATCGGCACCGCCAACTACCAGTGGGGCATGCCGATCCCGCTCCGCGACGCCAACGGCAACGCGCAGGTGGTGAAGATCGGGAACGGCACGCCCGACTTCCACGTCGGCTGGTCGAACAACGTGCAGTGGCGCGGCTTCACCTTCTACGGGCTGCTGGACGCGGTGGTGGGCGGCGACGTCTACAACCAGACCAACCAGCGCATGTACCAGTGGGGCCGCAGCGCCGACGTCGACCAGGTCGGCAAGGCGCAGGACCTCAAGAAGCCGGTCGAGTACTACGTGAACCTGTACTCGGCGAACGACCCGACCGACTACTTCGTCGAGGACGCGGGCTTCGTGAAGCTGCGCGAGCTGTCGGTGCGCTACCGCTTCGGCAACCGCGCGCTCGGCCCGCTGTCGCGCCTCGGCGCGCGCGGCGTGAGCGTGGGGCTCATCGGGCGCAACCTGATGACGTGGACCAAGTACAAGGGCTACGACCCCGAGGTCTCGGGCGACGGCGACGCGCCGCTGGTGCGCATCGACTCGTTCGACTACCCGCGCTACCGCACGATCACGGGCAACATCCAGATCGACTTCTGAACCCAACGCGGCGGACGGCCGACTGCGGGTTCCGATCCGCAGTCCGCAGCCCGCAGCTTCTCGGAGAGAGCATGCATCGAATCAAGATTGCCCTGATTGCCGGCGGCGTGCTGACCGCGGGGGCGTGTCAGGACCTCGCGGTCACCAACCCGAACGAACCGGATCGCGGCCGCGCCACGCAGCAGCCGACGTCGGCCGAGTCGTTCGTGGCGACCTCCTTCCGCAACTGGTGGCAGAACGGCGGCCACGACGACTACCCGTCGTGGGCGTTCTCCACGATGGCCAACGAGATCACCTCGGGCTTCGCCGACTTCGGCCAGCTCGAGCTGTCGGCCGAGCCGCGCGCGTCGTGGAACAACAGCCCCGTCAACGCGCGCAACGACGTCAGCGAGGAGCCCTGGTACGACCTGTACGCCACCATCTCCACCGTCAACGACGCGCTGACGGCGATCGACTCGGGGCTGGTGATCGGCGACGCGAACCGCACCGCGCGCACCCGCGCCGTGGGCAAGTTCATCCAGGGCATCTCGTACGGATACCTGGCGCTGTACTTCGACTCCGCGGCGGTGATCGACGAGAAGGTGCCGCTCGAGACGCTCACCAGCCCGAAGCTGGTCGGCTATCCGGACGTGGCGAAGGCCGCGATCGCGCAGCTCGACTCGGCGGCGGCGATCGCGTCGCGCAGCAACTTCACGCTCCCGGTCGAGTCGTGGCTCTTCCAGGGGATGACGAGCCAGGAGCTGGCGCGCCTCGCCAACTCGTTCTCGGCGCGCATCCTCGCCAACGTCCCGCGCACGCGCGCCGAGCGCGCGGCGGTGAACTGGACGGACGTCGTGCGCCGCGTCGACGCGGGCATCACGACGGACTTCGCGCCGGTCGCGCAGGTGGACGTGCTGTGGGACGACTGGAAGCGCCTGATCGCGCGCGTGCGCACGGGCCCGCCCTCGGACTTCGGGCGGCCGAGCAACTGGCTGCTGGGCCCCGCGGACTCGACGCAGGGCTTCGTGAACTGGGTGGCGACGCCGGTGGCGAACCGCGTCGCGTTCCAGATCCGCACGAAGGACCGCCGCATCCACCCGGCGGGCCAGCCGACGCAGCCGGGCAAGTACGTCGGCTACAACGCGAACAACATCTTCCAGATCGCGCGCGGCTCGTACCGCTACTCGCACTACTTCTTCCGTCGCTTCGGCACGGGGAACACGTGGCAGGCGGGCCCGCAGCCGGCGCTGACGGTCGCGGAGATGGACCTCACGAAGGCGGAGGGGCTGATCCGGCTCAACCGCGCGGCGGAGGCGGTGCCGCTCATCAACAAGACGCGCGTCGCGAACGGCGAGCTGTCGCCGGTGACGATCGCGGGTCCGGTGGACGAGGCGGGGTGCGTGCCGCGCAAGCAGAACGGCCAGTGCGGCTCGCTGTGGGACGCGCTGCGCTACGAGAAGCGCATCGAGATGCTGGGCGTGAGCGGCGTGCTGGCGTTCTTCGACGCGCGCGGCTGGCAGACGCTGCCGGAGAACACGATCCTGCAGCTGCCGGTGCCGGGGCGCGAGCTGGGCACGCTGCAGCGCGACCTGTACACGTACGGCGGTCCGGGCGGCCAGTCGAGCGCGCCGGCGCCGGACCCGGAGCGTTGCCCGGTGGCGCTGGCGCGCTGCCCGTAATCGCTCGGTTCGCGTGACGCGGGGGCCGGCTTCCTTCACGGGGGCCGGCCCTTCGTGCTTTGATCCTGAGCGAAGCGAAGGATCTCGCGCCCGCCGCGCCCGCCGCCGGGCATCGGCGTGGAGGCGAGCGCGTGCTCGCACCTGCTCGGCGCGCGGCGCTCGGCGCTCACTCTCCTTTCGGTGTGGGCTGCGCGCTCTTTCGCCGTCGCGCTTGAAGAGGAGACCCGCAGCCCGCAGCCCTCTGGCACCGAACCCGCGGCGTCCCCGACGCGTTCAGCCCACGGATCGCGCCCCCGCCTCTCACACCACGCCCGGAGTCGACCGATGCCCGTGCTCACGACCACCGCCGCGCCCACCACCGAGCTGTACTACCAGGACCTCGGCGAGGGAGCGCCGGTGGTGCTGATCCATGGGTGGCCGCTGAGCCACCGCATGTGGGAGTCGCAGATCAACGCGCTGCTCGACGCGGGGCATCGCGTGGTGGCGTACGACCGGCGCGGCTTCGGCAGCTCGGGGCAGCCGGCGGGCGGCTACGACTACGACACCTTCGCGTCGGACCTC
>CBHYLO010000244.1:0-6711 GCA_966128675.1 uncultured bacterium
CGGCCGCATGGCCATGCTCTACGCGGCCGGCGCGCTCGGGGTGGCGCTCCTGGGCTACGCGGCGATGCACGGCCGGCCGGGCTAGCGCGGAGGATCGGGCCGGCGTGCGACCGGTGTGCGAGAGGCGGGATGCCCCCGGGTGCGGGGCGTCCCGCCTCTCGCGTTTGCGGCGGACGCGGCCGGATCGCGAATTCCTGTCGCGTTCGTCTCCGCGCCGGCACGACCCGTGCTTTACGGCTGGGTGCCGCGACGAACGGTCGTCGCACGGGGCCGACGGCCCCAGTAGCTCGATGGTACGGCGCCCACGCGCTGAGGACACGTAGTCTGCTGCGTAGTCTCCAGTGCGTCCGTCGTGCCAGTGGGTTGCGTATGAGCCGCCGTCGCCTTTCCCGCCCGCAGCGCCCGCGGGGGCTTGAGGTCCTGGGCTTTCGAGAAGAGGAGGAGCCATGAAGACTCTGCGGTTCACGACCACCTGCGCGATCGGCGCCGCCCTCGCGCTCACTCTCGGCGCCTCGATGAACGAGGCGGCCGCACAGGTCGACACGACGCGTCGCGAGCCGACGCGTCCGAGCGCCGAGCGCCAGCGCGTGCGCAAGGAGACCACCGGCCAGACGCAGCCGACCACGGGGCAGACGTCGCCGATGGCGCCGTCGACGTCGGGTGAGACGATGATGCGCCGCGACACCGTGTACGTCGGCCGCTCGGACACGACGGTCGTGCAGTGCAACTGCGCCGCGGCGACGCAGGCCGCGACGGGCGAGGTGCTGCCCTTCAAGGCGCTCCGCGAGCGCCTGTTCGGCAACGGGCTCTATGCCGGCCTCGGTGGCGGCGCGACGATCCCGGTCGGCGACGCGTACAAGGCGTACAACGAGGGCTGGGGCCTGAACGCGGTGGTGGGCTGGGATCCGAAGGCGAGCCCGGTCGGCGTGCGCGGCACCTTCGCGTACACGACGCTCAACGGCCGCGCCGCGGGCCCGCAGATCCGTGATCCGCTCGGCCGCGTCGACGTGATCAACGACTTCGGCGGCTCGGGCGTGGACGCGAAGCAGATCAGCGCCCTCATCGACGCGAAGCTGCGCATCCCGTTCGGCCGCTTCCTCGGCGCGACCAGCGGCGTGTACGCGCTGGCCGGCGGCGGCATCCACCACTTCCGCGACTACAACTCGACGGTCTTCCTGACCAACCAGTTCTACGGCCGCGGCATCAACAGCTTCAACAACGACGTCTCGCTGCTCAACTCGAGCCGCAACGCCAGCGAGAGCAGCACGCGCTTCGGCCTGAACGCCGGCCTCGGCGCCTCGCTCGGCATCGGCACGGCGGAGGTGTTCGCCGAGACGCGCTACGAGCGCGTGTTCACCGAGTTCCGCGCGCTGAACTACATGCCGGTGATCATCGGCGTGCAGATCCACTGAGTCGCGACGGACCTCTGATCGTCGGGCAACGGCGCGCGGCCGCAGCGCGCGCCGTCACTCCTCCTTCGGCGAACGGGCGGGCAGGCCTACGGGCGGGCCGGCCCGTTCGTTTCGTTCGATGCGTGCGTTTGGTGCGACCCCCGCGCGGCCGGCGGCGGGGCGCGGCGGGGCGCGGCGGGGCGCGGCAGCAGCGTCGGCCGTCGGCGCGAGCTGCTACCGGGGGGCCCAGCGAGGGGCGGCCCGAGGCGTGGCGCGCGTCACGCTGCCGGGGGATTCCGGCCGCAGATCCGGCAATTTTGTCGCGTTGCCTCCTTCAGCGGCATGCAGCCTGCCTTAGTGCTGCGCGCCGCGACGGACCTCTCCGGCCCGCGCACCGCATGCAGAGGATCGCAGGTGCGCCGTGCACCGCCCGACGACAGCTGCGACACGTCGGAACGACGCCAGGGCACCGCGGCACGACCCTGCCAGCATCGCCCGCATGGGACCCGGCAGCTTCAGCAGCACTCTGGAGGATTGACGTGATGACTCTTCGGTTCACGACTTCGCGCGCCATCGGCGCCGCCATCGCCCTGACGATCAGCGCCACCGCCGCCGCGGCGCAGACCCCCGTGCCGGTCCGCAAGGACCCGATGCCCGTCCGCAAGGAGGCGCCGACGCCGACGCCTGCTCCGGCGCCCGTGGAGCCCGCGCCGGCTCCGGCCCCCGCGCCCGCGCCGATGCCGGTGGACACGACCCCGCGCGTCGACACGACGGCGTCGGTGACGACCACGACGACGACGACCACGGTCGAGAGCACGGGTGAGGTCGCGCCGCCGATGCGCACGACGCGCTTCGGCAACGGCCTGTACTTCGGCATCCAGGGCGGGGCGAACTTCCCGCAGAACACGATCAACAACGTCTACGAGACCGGCTACGGCGCCGGCGCGCAGCTCGGCTGGGATCCGACCAACAGCCCGCTCGGCCTGCGCGTGAACGCGATGTGGAACCGCCTCAACGGCAAGGACGTCGCGGACGGCCCGATCAACAACGTGGTGTACAGCAACGTCCCGAACGCCGACCTGTACTCGGCCTTCGCGGACGCGAAGCTCCGCCTGCCCTTCGGCCGGTTCGCGGGCGCCACGAGCGGCCTGTACGCGGTCGGCGGCGGTGGCGTGACGTACTTCCACAACTACGCCAACTTCACGCGGGGCACGGGGATCAACCCGGGCAACTCGGTGATCAACCCGAACGACACCAAGGACAAGACGCAGTTCGCGCTCAACGGCGGCGGCGGCCTCTCCTTCGGCGTCGGCAACGTGTCGCTCTTCGTCGAGGGCCGCTACGTGCGGGTCTTCACCGAGGGGCCGCGCACGGACTACATCCCGGTCACGCTCGGCATCACGTTCCACTGAGCCTGACCTGACGGCCTCCGTCGGGGCGCGCCAGCCGGGGCGCTCCGACGGGCCGACGGGAGCGAGACGCAGCAGACAGGCAGTAGAACGGCACTAGAGACGCAGCAGACAGGCGACAGGGCGATGGCGTCCGGGGCGCGACCCCGGGCGCCATCGCGCAGGGCGGTTCCGACGCAGCAGCAGCGCGACGGCAGCAGCGGCAGCAGCGGCAGCGGCAGCGGCCGCAGCGACGACGATCCGAGCAGGTCGCGGCAGATCCCCGACGGTGCGCGTGCCACAGGCCGCGTAGCGTACGGAGCGATCCCGCGCGACCGGTGACCCCCGACACGCGGTGACGCGGCGCACGGCATGGTGCGGCGCGACGCCGCAGCATATTCGTCGGTCGCCGGCACAGGCGTTGCCCTTGGTGATGGTGCCTGCAGGACGCGACACGCGCCGCGGCACCGACCCATTCGCCGGATAGCGCCGAAATGCTGACTGATATGTTCGAGTCCCCGTCGTTCGCCCCCGCCGCCCGCCGACGCGTCCCCGCGGCGCGCCCGGCGTCCGCGTTCACGCCCGCGCGCGCGGCGCTCACCGCCGCCCTCGGCACCCTCGCGGCGCTCGCGCTCGCCTGGCCGGCCGGCGCGCAGCCGCGGCCCATCACCACCCAGACGTCCGCCGGCACGGTCGCGTCGGCCGCCAGCATCGCCGCCGACACGATCGAGGGCACCGCCGTCTCCATGGCGCGCCCGACCGTGCCGTTCACGTCGCGCTTCCGCTCCAACGCCGACAGCGTCGCCTACGAGCGCACGCGCACGCTGGCCGACGCCTACACCGGCCTGCGCGTCCTCGTGCTCCTCGACGACCGTCAGCTCGCCGTCATGAACGGGCTCGACACGCTCATGGTCGCACCGGTCGCCATCGGCATGGACACGACCATCGTCTTCGGCAGCAAGAGCTGGACGTTCGAGACGCCGCGCGGCCGCCGCTCGGTGCTCAAGAAGGAGAAGGACCCGGTCTGGATCCCGCCCGAGTGGCACTACGCCGAGGTCGCCTCGAAGCGCGGGCTGCGCATGGCGCACCTGCAGACGGGCCGCACCGTCAGCCTCGCCGACGGCCGCGCGCTGACGATCCGCGGCGGGCGCGTGGGCGTGCTGCAGGCGGGCGCGTTCACCGCGCTCCCGACCGACGAGGAGATCGTGTTCGACGGCACGCTGTTCGTGCCGCCGCACGGCACCGCGAACCGCCGCATCCCCGGCGAGCTGGGGCGCTTCAAGCTCGACCTGGGCAACGGCTACCTGCTGCACGGGACGCCCTACGAGAACACGATCGGCGACGCCGCGACCCACGGGTGCGTGCGCCTCTACGAGGAGGACATCGCCTGGCTGTACCAGAACGTCCCGGTCGGCACGCCGGTGTTCATCTTCTGACGGCGCGGGCGTGACGCCCCCTCGCGCTCCGACCTCGCCACGGCGCTCCCCCACGGGAGCGCCGTGCGCGTCTTCCCTCCCCTCCACGCCCTGAGCGAGGCCCCATGGGTGCCGCCGTCGTCGCCATCGCCGCCGCCCGCGCGGAGCGCCGCCTGGTGGAGCGGCTGCGCAGCGCGGGCGCGCTGACGCCCGCCCACGCCGTCCCCATCATCTCCGACGCCCCGCCCGACCGCCGGCGGCTGGCGCGGCTGGTGCGCGCGGGCGCCGTCCACGAGACGCCGCACGGCTACTGGCTGGAGGAGGCGGCGTACGCGGCGCACCGCGAGAACCGCAAGCGCAGCGCGGCCCTCGTGCTGCTCGGCGCCGCGCTCGCGGCGGCGGCCGCGGGGCTGGGCGTGCGCCGCTGACCGATCGCTAGGCCGCGCCCTGGTAGCGCCGGCGGGTCCGCGCGGCGGCCAGCGACCGCACGGCCTCGCGCGCGTCCACGGACGGCGCCGGCAGCGGGTACCAGTCGACGATCAGCGCCTTGCCGGCCACGAACCGGCGCATCCGCAGCCACTCGAGCGGCCAGGCGTAGCGATCCGCCAGCCGCGTCCGGTCGGCGTCCCACTCGCCGGCCGGCACGCCGATGGTGATGCGGGCGCAGGGGGCCGCGGGCGCCACGAGCACGGGCCCCGTGTCCTCGCGCCGCGCGAACCGGAACACGCGCAGCAGGTGCTCCAGCGCGCCCCGCGCCGAGGTCGAGCGCACGTCGGCCACGAGCCGCTGCAGCTTGTCGACGGCCTCGTCGCTCACGTGCCCCTGATACAGCGCGTCGAGCGCGGCGAAGTACGCCTTCCGCGCGCGCCGCTCCGCCGCCCGCGCCGACGGCGGCCGGTCGAGCCACGACGGGGGGCTGGGCAGACGCAGCGAGAGCGGCCCCTGATCGTCTGGCGTCGGGTCGCCAGCGACGTGGAGCGCGGGCGAGCGCAGCGGACGTCCGGAGTGGGACACGGTGTGAGCGTGGGGTGGGATGGTCGGAGCCGTCGGCGGAAGGCTCCCGTCGACGAGTCTCGACCGGAGCGTGCGACGACTACACCTGACCTCGGTACCGCCAGGACACCCGCCGCTGCGCGGCCGCGGGGCCGCGCTGGTTCGTGCCTCGCGCCGCCGCCTCCGCCCCACGACCCGGCGCGATCGATCAACCGGGTGTGGCGCGCGCGCGACGGCGACGCGTCGAAACCTCACCTCCCCGACGCGCGCGGCGCGACGGGGGTCACGTTACTTCTGCGTCACGGTGTGACGTGCGTCGACGCACGCAGCGCCGCGTGTCGAACCCGTCAGGTGCCGCGCGGCTTCGCGCGATGCGTGGGCGTCGCCTGCAGCGGATCCTCGGGCCAGTGATGCTTGGGATAGCGGCCGCGCAGGTCGCGCCGGACGTCGAAGTAGCTCGACCGCCAGAAGCCGGCGAGGTCGCGCGTCACCTGCACCGGCCGATGCGCCGGCGAGAGCAGGTGCAGCACGAGCGGCACGCGGCCGCGCGCGACGCGCGGCGTCTCCTCCAGGCCGAACAGCTCCTGCAGCCGCACGGCGAGCACCGGCGCCTGCGCGTCCGCGTAGTCGACGCGGATGCGCGACCCGCTGGGCACCGCCACGTGCGTCGGCGCGACCTGGTCCAGCGCGGCGCGCTGCGTCCAGGCGAGCCGCGCCAGCAGCAGCTCGCCCAGGTCCAGGCGCCGCAGCTCGTCCCACCGGCGCAGCCCGACGAGCGACGGCAGCAGCCAGTCGTCGGCCGACGCGAGCAGCGCCTCGTCGCCCGCGTCCGGCCACGCGTCGCCGTCCCACGCCCGCGCGAAGGAGAGCCGCTCGCGCAGCCGCACCGCCTCGTCGCTCCACGGCAGCGCGTCCAATCCCGCCGCGCGCACCTGCGCGAGCAGCACCGCCGCGACGCGCGCCGGGTCCGCATCGCGCAGCGACGACTCCTCGAGCGTCAGCGCGCCCAGGCGCACGGCGCGCCGCGCGCGCACCGCGCCGGCCTCCGCGTCCCACGCGTACTCCTCCACGCGCTCCAGCAGCGCGCCGTGCTCGCTCACCAGCTCCTCGGGCGACACCGGCGCCGCCAGCAGGATGCGCCGCTCCTGCGTCGCGCCGCCCCCGAGCTCCGCGGCCACCAGCCACGGCTCGCGCACGAGCGGCTGGCCCTCCGGCAGCACCGCGCCGCGGCCGTTGCGCAGCACGTAGCGTCCCGCGCCGGCCTCGCGACGCCGCGCGATGCGGTCCGGATACGCGAGCGAGAGCAATCGCCCCGCGGACGCCCCGTCGTCGTGCGACGCGGCCCCGCGCACGTCGAGCGCATCGCGCAGCGATCGCGCCTCCTGCCGCGCGCGGCGCACGCCCTCGCGGTCGACGCTCCATCCCAGCAGCGTGCCGGGGACGTCGCCGCGCAGCATGACGTCGAGGCGCAGGCGCCCGGCCGCGGCCGGCTGCCGCGGCCCGGCGCCGCGCCGCCCGTCGCGC
>CBHYLO010000245.1:0-6704 GCA_966128675.1 uncultured bacterium
CTGGTCCAGCAGCGCGGCCACCAGGTCGCGCGCCGCGGCGCGCGCCGCGGGCACGTGCGCGTCGGTCAGCGTCGCGGCCAGCGCCTGCACGAGCGCCCCCACCGTCGCCGGCGCGTCGGTGGCCGTCTCGCGCTCACTCATTCGCGAGCCGCTCCTCGACGTCCGCCAGCGCGAGCGCGTCGACCAGCGGCGCGAGATCGCCATCCAGCACGCGCGCGATGTCGTGCAGCGTCAGCCCGATGCGATGGTCCGTGACGCGGCTCTGCGGGAAGTTGTACGTGCGGATCTTCGCCGAGCGGTCGCCGGTGCCGACCTGCGTCTTGCGCATGCGCGCGCGCTCGGCGTCGCGCTCCGCCAGCATGCGGTCCAGCAGCCGCGCGCGCAGCACCTCCATCGCCTTCAGCTTGTTCTGCAGCTGCGACTTCTGGTCCTGCTGGCTGACGACGATGCCGCTCGGCAGGTGCGTGATGCGCACGGCGCTGTCGGTCGTGTTCACGCTCTGGCCGCCGGGCCCCGAGCTGCGGAAGACGTCGATGCGCAGGTCGTTCGGATCGATCCGGAGGTCGATCTCCTCGGCCTCGGGGAGCACGGCCACCGTCGCCGCCGACGTGTGGATGCGGCCCTGCGCCTCGGTCGCGGGCACGCGCTGCACGCGGTGCACGCCGCTCTCCCACTTGAGCATCCCGTACGCGCCGTCGCCGAGCACCTTGAACACCGACTCCTTCACGCCGCCGAGCGTGCCGTCGGACCACGCGATGGGCTCGATGCGCCAGCCGCGCCGCTCGATGAAGCGCGTGTACATGCGCACGAGGTCCGCCGCGAACAGCGCGGCCTCGTCGCCGCCGGTGCCGGCGCGGATCTCGACGATCGCCGGCCGGTCGTCGAGCGGGTCGCGCGGGATCAGCAGCGGCTTGAGCGCCTGCTCCAGCGCCGCGATCTCCTCCTCCAGGCGCGTGGCCTCCGCGCGCGCCTCGGCGGCCAGCTCCGCGTCGTCGATGTCGGCCAGCTCGCGCGCCTCCGCCAGCTCGCGCTCCGCGCGCTCTAGGCGGCGGCCCACGTCCACGACGGCCGACAGGCGATGGTGCTCGCGTCCCAGCTCCGCGAGGCGCCTCGCGTCGCGCGCGACGTCCGGATCGCCGAGCGCGAGCTCCACCTCGTCGGCGCGCGCCACCGCCTCCGCCAGCCGCTCGCGCAGCATCGGGAGCCCCGCGGACGGAGTGCTCACGCGCGCGGGACGGTCGGCGTCGCGAGCGACGGCAGGGCGGCAGGGTGGCGGGACATCGCGCCCAATCTAGCCCCGACCGGCACCCGAACAAAGCGCGGCAACCATGCACCACGTGCGGCGGCGCGCGCCTTGCCATGCCGCGCGGGGTTGACGGGGCCCGGGTCCACGCCGCAGCGTACCGCACTATGCACCTACCACGCGTCACCGAGTTCCTCGGCTATGTGCCGCTCTTCCAGCGCCTGACGCCGGACGAGCGCCGCGGCTTCGCCGCCCTCGTCCGCGAGCAGCGCTACCCGCGCGGCGCGCTGATCGTCCGGCAGGGCGACCCGGGCGATGCGCTCTACGTCGTGCGCTCGGGCGCCGTGAAGGTCGCCGTCGTCGGGCAGGACGGGCGCGAGGTGATCCTCGGCACGCTCGGCCAGGGCGACCACTTCGGCGAGCTCGCGCTGATCGACGGCCAGCCGCGCTCCGCGCACGTCGTCGCGATGGAGCCCACCGTGCTGCTCGTGCTGCGCCGCGACGAGTTCCGCCGCCAGGTGGAGCAGATGCCGCGCGTCGCGTGGGCGCTGCTCGAGGAGCTGTCGCGCCGCCTGCGGCTCGCCGACGCGAAGATCACGGGCCTCGTGCTGCTCGACGTGCCGGGCCGCGTGGCGCGCCTCATCCTCGACCGCGCCACGGGCACCCCGCCGCGCATCGAGAAGGCGCCCACGCACGAGACGATGGCGCAGATGATCGGCGCCAGCCGCGAGACCGTGTCGCGCGCGATGAAGGAGCTGCAGGAGGGCGGGCTGGTGACGGTGCAGCGCCGCACGATCGAGATCGTCGATTCGGCCGGGCTGGAGCGGCGCGCCGCCCCCGGTGCCGGCTCGCGCGGCGCGGCCGCGCGCGGCTCGCGCGAGGACGGCCGCGCGGACGAGGGCCTCGCGGCCACCGACAGCGGCGACGCGGATGAGGCGCCCGGCACGGAGCCCGGCGAGGCGCGGTCGTCGTCCGCCGCGGCGGACGCGGGCTGTCCGCGGGTCCGCGCGCAAGAGCCTCACGCTCCGCTCCTGGGGCGTGCGCGGCAGCATCGCGACGCCGGGCCCCGCGACGCTGCGCTACGGCGGCAACACCCCGTGCGTCGAGGTGACGCATGCCGGCGGCCGCCTCGTGCTCGACGCGGGCACCGGGCTGCGTCCGCTCGGCGAGGCGAGCCGCGCCAACGGCGGCCTGGCCGGTCCGCTCGACGTCCTCGTGACGCACGCGCACGCGGACCACCTGCTCGGCCTCCCCTTCCTCGCGGCGCTCGACGTCTCGGGCGCGCAGGTGACGGTGCACGTCGCGGAGCAGGTGCTCGACGCCGTGCGCGCCGCGGCGCTGGCGCTGGCGTCGCCGCCGCTCTTCCCGGTGCCGCTTTTCGAGCGGCCGGCGCGCGTGACGTTCGCGCCGCTCCCGGCCGACGGATCGCCGGTGACGATCGCCGGGCTGCGCGTGCGCGCGATCGAGGCGCTGCACCCGGGCGGCGCGGCCGGCTTCCGCCTCGAGGATCCGGCCTCCGGGCGCGCGGCGGTCTACCTGCCGGACAACGAGCTGGCGGCCGCCGAGGGCGAGTGCGGCCGGCGCCGCGCGCTGCTCGAGGGGATCGCGGGCGCGTCGCTGCTGATCCACGACGCGACGTACCTGCCGAGCGAGCTGCCCAACCACCGCGGGTGGGGCCACTCGACCTACGCGGAGGCCGTGCGCCTCGCGGCCGACGCCGAGGTGCCGCGGCTGACGCTCTTCCACCACCACCCGGAGCGCGACGACGCGGCGCTGGACCGGCTGGCGACGCTGGCGCAGGCGATGGGGCGCGCGGCCCGCGGCACCCCCGAGGTGGTGATGGCGTCCGAGGGGCTGGTCCAGACGCTCTGAGCGGGCCGTCGGGGCGGTCGGGCCGGGCGCGGCCGTGTTGGCATCCGGCGTGCACCCGCTGCATTATGTGAACGAACCGTAATGCAGGACCTCACCCCGTGCTGGAGGTCGTGTGTCCCCGTCGCGCCTGATCGTCGTCGCCGAGCCGCCAGCGCCGGCCGGCCCCACCGGGGAGGCGCTGCACCGCGCGCTCTACGACGCGGACCACCGGAGCCTGCGCGAGCTCGCGCTCAGGCTCCTCCGCACCGACGAGCACGCGCTGCCAGAGCTGCCCGAGCTGCCCGAGCTGCCGCAGCTGGGGGAGCTGCCCGTCAGCCGCGACGCGTGAGGCGCGGCAGCCCGAGCGAGCGGTCGGGGATCGTGCGCGGCCGGCGCAGCACCTCGAAGTTCGCGCGGCGCGGCGTCGCGTCCGGCAGGCGGTCGAGCGCCAGCCCGCCGTCGAGCGTGAACGGCTCGGCCGCCGTCATGTCGACGCGATAGCCGAGGTCCTCGAGCGCCGCGATCGTGAGCTGGCTGAGGGGCGTCACGCGGCCCGAGTTGTGGTAGCCCGTCATGAGCTCCACGCCCAGCACGTCCTCGCTCCAGTGGCCGCCCGCGGTGCCCTCGCCACCGCCGCTCTCGACCGGCACGCCGGCGAACGCGAAGCGCGAGCCGCCGAGCGCGCGCCACGACACGTTCGCGCGCGCGCCCGAGAAGATCGGCGCGCTGCCGCCGGCGCCGACCAGCAGGTCGCTCCAGCGGTCGAACGTGCCCACGCCGACGGTGTGCAGCGCCTCGTGCAGCACGATGGCGTTCAGCTCGGACTGCGGCAGCCCGGCGTCGGCGATGTCGTACTCCACCGACGAGATGACCGCGAGCCCCGTCGTCGAGATCAGGCACGGGCCGGCCTGCGCGAGCGTGCCGCCCGGGCCGTCGATGCTGCGCGCCGCGACGAACATCAGGTGGCTGTTCACCGGGCCGCTGTACGGCGTCGGCACCCACGACCCGCACGACGACATGTCCTGCGCGGCCAGCGTCAGCGAGCCGACGCCCGTCGTGATGATCCGGCCCAGCCGCTCGGCGGCCAGCGTCGCCGCCGTGCGGATGCTCGTGGGCACGCTGCCGATGAAGCGCACGTCGACGCCGTAGCGGTCGTTCGACGCCGAGGCGGGGTTCACCGTGTACGCGTACGTGGCGGTGCGCTCGGTGGTCGTGCCGCTCATGAGCTGCGCGCGGCCGCTGAACGTGCCGGCGCGATCGGTCGGCAGCACGATGCCCGCCTCGCCCGCCGCGTCGGTCGTCGTCATCAGCGGCAGGAAGCCTTCCTGGATCCACTGCACCGTCGCGCCGGGCACGGGGTTCGTGCCGTCGGTGACGCGGGCGCGCATCACGGCGCGCGCGCCGACGGTAGTGGTGGTCGGGTTCTCGGTGACGATCGCGAGGAAGCGCGAGCCGCCCGCGACCACGCGCACCGTCGCCGTCCCGGTGCGTCCCTCGCTCGTCGCCGTCACCTCGGCGGTGCCGGCGGCCACCGCGCGCGCGAGCCCGGTCGCGTCGATCGTGAGCACCGAGGTCGCGCTGCTGCTCCACGTCACCGTGCGCCCCTCGAGCACGCGCCCGCCCGCGTCGCGCAGCTCGGCCGCGAAGCGCTGCGTCGTGTTCACCACCATGCTCGACGGCGACGGCGTGACCGTTACGATGGCGACGCCCGACGCGGGCGCCGACGGCTGCGGGATCGTCAGCTCGCCGTTCGACATCTCGAACACCGTCCACACGCGCTCGGTCACCGCGGGCGGCGCGATCGTGCGCAGCAGGCGGCCGCGCGAGAACACCTCGACCTTCGTCGCCGCGGGGTCGATCGCGACCTCGTTCGTGTAGTTCACGACATGGTACTTGTACTGCCCGGCGATCTGGCGCACGAGCGTGATCGTCTCGGTGCCCGGCGTGGCCGTGTCGTCGCGGTCCTTGCAGACGAACGGCTGCACGTTGCAGTTGCCGAGGGTGCCGAAGCCGATCTCGAAGCGCGTGCCCTCGACCGTCGGCCCTTCGAGCACGGCGTCCAGGTCGTTCGGGCCGCGCGTCCACGTCAGCACGATGCGCAGCGTGTCGGAGCCGACGGGCACCGGCGCGTTCGCGGCCACCGCGACGGCGCGGAACGTCGCGTACACGAGGCGCGCGCCCGTCGCCGGATCGACCGCGCGCACCTCGACGCGCTGCGTGTCCGCGCTGATGGGGCCGAGCGTCCAGTAGTCGGCCGCGCGCCCGTTGGCGTCGGTCATCGCGGCGCCGGCGTACACCGAGCCGCCGCCGCTGACGACGCGGAAGTTCACGACGTAGTTCGGGACCGGCCGGTTCGCCTGGTCCAGCACCTGGACGCGCAGCGGCTCGGCGAGCTCCTTGCCGCCCTCGCCCACCTGCACGTCGCCGGCGACGATGCGCACCGCGACCTTCGTCGGCGCGTCCAGCGGGGACGGGCCGGTCGCCACGGGATCGGCGCCGCAGCCCGCGAGGACCAGCGTGAACAGCGAGAGTGCCGCCGCGATGCGAGCGCGCATGCCGTACAGCTCCGCGAGAAAGTGATCGGAGTCGCGCGCTCGCCGTCGACGGCGGGACGCGCGGCGCGGCGGGCGCGTCCAGATGAACGCGCCGTCAGCCGCGAGACCATAATGACGTCCAGCGGCCGCGCTCGTCACCCCCCGCCCGCCACAAGTTGCGCTGCGGCAGGGCGTTGCGGCGCGGCGGCCACATGATGCGCGGCCGCCGCAGCCGGGGCGTGGGTCAGGTTACCCGGCTAACTGCGGGGACCCCCACCCGCCGCCGCCGGGCGTCTCGACCCGCAGCACCTGCCCCGCGACGAGCGGGACGCGGCACTTCGCGGGAAGCGCCTGCTGGTCGAGGCGGTTGGCGCCGGGCGCGCCCGACCCGCCGCCCGCCGCGCCCTGCGGCGCGCGCGCGCGACGCTCGGTCAGCAGCGTCGCGGTGCACGGCACGAGCGCCTGGTAGGCGCGCACCACGCCCTCGCCGCCCGCGTGCGTGCCCGCGCCCCCGGAGCCGGCGCGCAGCGCGTACGTCTCGATCCGCAGCGGGTACGCGACCTCCAGCGACTCCACGGGCGTGTTGCGCGTGTTGCTCATGCCCACGTGCACGCCGCTCGGGCCGGGCCCCCGCGCGCTGGCGCCCTGGCCGCCGCCCAACGTCTCGTAGAAGGTCCAGGCGCGCCCGTGGGCGTCGGTGCCGCCGAACGTGACGTTGTTCATCGTGCCCTGCCCCTGCGCGGGCACGGCGAGCCCCGCGTCGGCCAGCGCCGCGAAGATCGTGTCGGCCAGCCGCTGCGACATCTCGACGTTGCCGGCGGCCACCGCGGCCGGCCAGCGCGCGTTGGCGGCGCTCCCTTCGGGCACGTCGAGCACGATCGCGCGCGCGATGCCGTCGTTCGTCGGCACGTCGTCGTCGAGCAGCGTGCGCAGCACGAACACCGCCGCCGCCATCGCCACCCCGCGCGGGCAGTTCACGTTGCCGCGCACCTGCGCCGCGGTCCCCGCGAGGTCGACGTGCAGGCGCCCGTCGATCACGCGCACCGCGGCCCGCACCGGCACCTCCGCGTCGGACA
>CBHYLO010000246.1:0-6673 GCA_966128675.1 uncultured bacterium
CGGCGGGCGGCGGATTCGACGACGGGGCGTCCCGAGATCCGATCCGCAGCCCGCCGCCCGCAGCCGTCAGTTCCCGGTCGCCGCCGCGACGACGTCGATCAGCTTCCCCCACCCGCTCGCCGTGCGCTCCGCGTACTCCGCCCACTCCGCGCGCATGCGGTGGACGAGCGTGAGCGCGCAGCCGCCGTCCGCCGGCGTGAAGGTGAGGCGCACGAGGTCGTGATCGGCGGAGAGCTGCGGGAGGCCCCACGTGAACGCGAGGCGGTGCGGGCGGTCGAAGTCGACGTACGTGCCCTCGTGCACCACGTCCGCGCCCTCGCGGCGCACGACGAGGCGGAACGTGCCGCCCGCGCGCGCGTCGATCGCGATGTGCACCAGGTCGCCCGTGCCGGCCATCCAGCGGCCCACGACGTCCGGATCGACCCACGCGTCGAACACGCGCGCCGGCGGCGCGGCGAGGTGGCGCGTCACGCGCACGTGCACGTGGCCCTCGTCGAGCAGCACCTCCAGCGCGTCGAGGCACGCCGTCCACCCCTCGGCGAGGTGCGCGTACGCCTCCGTGTCGGGGATGCGGTCGTGCGTCAGCGTCACCTCGGTGAGCGCGGGGCCGAGCGCGCGCAGGTCGACCGTGAGGCGCGAGGGCGCGTCGTCGCGGCCGAACGCGCCCGCGTACAGCCAGCTCTGCACGACGCGGCGGTCGGGCACCAGCTCGAGGAACTCGCCGGTCGTGAGATGCTCGTCGCCTTCAGGGCCCACGACCTTCACGCGGTAGATGCCGCCCGGACGCGGATCGGTCACCGCCTCCTCCACGCGATACGGCGCGGGAGCCATCCAGCGCGCGAGCAGCGACGCCTCGGTCCACGCCGCGTAGACGCGCGCCGCGGGCGCGGCGAGCGTGCGCACCATCACGACCGTGCGCGGCGGCGCGCCGCGCGACTCGAGGTCCGTCATCGACCGTCCGGTGAAGGGTCCGGTGCGCCGCGCGATGCGTCGTCCGCGAGCAGCGCCTCCAGCGCGTCGAGCCGCTCGCTCCAGAACCGCTCGTAGTGCGCGAGCCACGCCTGCGCCTCGGCCAGCCGGTCGGCCTGCAGGCGGCAGCGGTGCACGCGGCCCTGCACGCGCCGGCGCACGAGGCCCGCGCGCTCCAGCACGCGCACGTGCTTGGAGGCGGCCGCGAGCGACATGCGGAACGGCTCCGCCAGCTCGCCGACCGTGCGCTCGCCGCCCGAGAGGCGCTGCACCATCGCGCGCCGCGTGGGATCGCCCAGGGCGCGGAAGACGAGGCTCAGCGAGTCGGCGCTTCGTTCAACCATGTGGTTCACGGTACGACGGGGACCGTCGATCGTCAACCGTCCGGTTCACGATCCGGCGCCGCCCGCCGCCCCGGGTCGGGGCACGTGCCATGCACCCCTCCGCCCGCATCCCGCAGCCGGAGCGACCATGAAGGACGACCGCAAGCAGAACGACCGCAGCCAGTACACGGACACCGGGTTCCGCGACCCCGACGGGCGGCAGGGCTTCGGCGACGACGCGGGCACGCGCGTCGGCCGGCCCGACGGCGCCGAGTCGGCCCACCCGGCCCCGCGCGACGCGCAGCTGGGCGACCAGGTCCCGGGGCAGCCGAGCACCAACACCGACCCCGTGTCGAACGGGATCGAGGGGTCGCTGACCGGCGACGGCAGCGAGGGCCCGGCGCAGTCCCGCGTGCGCGCGGCGGCCGACGACGTGGAGCGCCCCGACGGCAGCTCGCGCGCCGGATCGGCCGACAGCCGGATCGACGACCTGTGACCCCCACCGAGGAGCCGCGCATGCGCGACCGCCAGACGCCGCCCGACCAGGACGACTCCCGCCGCTCGACGACCGGCAGCCTGGGCGCGGGGAGCGAGGCCACGGCCGGCGTGCACGCCGACCAGGGCGACGGCACCGACGGCACCGACGGCGCGAGCGCGGCGCCCGCGGGCACGGACGCCGTGACCGGGCGCGGCGCGGAGGGCACGGCCGACCGCGCGGGCTCCGAGCCGCTGGAGCGCGACCGCGAGCACAAGCCGAGCTACGGCGGCGAGGGCGGGAAGCCGCGCACCAGCTCCGACCAGCGCGAGCCGATCAACCCGAGCTGACGGCCCGGCCGGCCCCGCGGCCCGTCGGCCGCGGCCCGCTTGACGTGGCGGGCCCGGCCCGGCATCGTGCCGAAGACCCTCGATCCGCCCCCGATGCCGATCCGCGCCCGCATGACGACGACGATGACGTGCACGACGAATCCCCACCGGGGAGGCGCCGTCCCGTCCGTCGTGTAGGCCGCCCCGCACGGCACCGACGACGACGCGCGGCCTCCCGACCACTGGGGGGCCGCGTTGCTTTTGCCCAATCCCGCCTCCGCTCCCGCCCGCATGCCTTCCGCCCGACCCGCTCCCCTCGTGCACAAGTTCGGCGGCGCCGCGCTGGCCGACGCCGACGCCGTGCGCCACGCCGCGTCCATCGTCGCCGCGCTGCGCGGCGACGGCGCGCAGCCGACGGGCGCGCTCCCGACGGCGGTGGTCGTCTCGGCCATGCACGGCGTGACCGACGCGCTGCTCGACGCCGCGCACCGCGCCACGCACGGCGACGCCACCGGCGCGCGGCGCGCGCTGGACGCGCTGCACCGCCGGCACGTCGAGGCCGCGCGCCGCGTCGCGGGCGACGCGAGCGAGACCAGCACCGCGAGCGACGACGCGCTGTCGGCGGTCATCGACGCGACCTTCGGCGAGCTCGCCGGGCTGCTCGACGGCCTCGCCGCGCTCGGCGACCTGCCGCCCAGCGTCGCGGACGCGGTGCTGGCGCGCGGCGAGCGGCTGTCGGCGCGGCTGGCCGTGGCGGCGCTGGCGGCGATCGGCGTGCCCGCGCAGTACGTCGACGAGTGCGACGTGATCCAGACCGACGGCCGGCCGGGCAACGCGTTCCCCGACCTGCCGCGCACCGCCGCCGCCGCGCGGCGCGTGCTCGCGCCGCTGCTCGCGCGCGGGACGGTCGCGGTGATCCCGGGCTTCGTCGGCGCGGTGCCGGCGCGCGCGGGGGCGCACGCGACGGCGGCGACGGACGCCCCACGTCGGGTGGCGCCGGTCGTGACGCTCGGCCGCGGCGGCTCCGACCTCACCGCGACCACGCTCGCGCGCGTGCTCGGCGCGCGCGACGTGTTCCTGTGGAAGGACGTGCGCGGGCTGCTGACCGCCGACCCGCGCGTGGTGCCGGACGCGCGCGTGATCCCCGCGCTGCACGCGCGCGAGGCGAGCGAGCTGGCGTACCACGGCGCGAAGGTGCTGCATCCGCGCGCGCTCGTGCCGCTGCTCGCGCGCTCCGCGCAGCGCGACGCGCACCGCGAGGCCGGCGTGCCCGCGCCGCGCGCGCGCGTGACGGTGCGCGCGTTCGCCGATCCCACCGCGCCCGGCACGACGATCGTGCTGGCGGAGGAGCGCCGCGCGCCGGGCGCGACGGCGTCGCCGCCGCGGCATCCCGTGAAGGCCGTCTCCGCGCTCGGCGGGCAGGCGCTGGTGACGGTGCGCGGCACCGGCATGGCGGGCGTGCCCGGCATCGCCGCGCGCGCGTTCGGCGCGCTGGAGCGCGCGGGCATCTCCGTCGCGCTCATCTCGCAGGCGTCCAGCGAGCAGTCGATCTGCATCGGCGTGCCGCAGAGCGCGACCGCGGCCGTGGAGCCCGCACTGCGCGAGGCGTTCGCGGCGGAGATCACGCGCGGCGAGATCGAGGGGATCGACGTCGAGCCGGACGTCGCGACGGTCGCCGTCGTCGGCAGCGGGATGGCCGGCGTCCCGGGCATCGCGGCGCGCTTCTTCGGCGCGCTCGCCGACGCGCAGGTCAACGTCGTCGCGATCGCGCAGGGCAGCTCGGAGCTGAACATCAGCGCGGTGGTCGCGGGGAAGGACGCGGCCGCGGCGCAGCGCGCGGCGCACGCCGCGTTCCGGCTGGACCGCGTGGGCGGCGGCGCCGCGAAAGCGCCGCAGCACGCCGACGTGGTGCTGCTCGGCTTCGGCAAGGTGGGGCGCGAGCTGGCGCGGCAGATCACGCAGCGGCAGACCGCGTCGCGCGCCGACGGCACGGCGTCGCCGGTGTCGCTGGTGGGCGTCGTCGATTCGCGCGGCTGGGTGTTCGACGCCGCGGGGCTCGCGCCGCGCCGCCTGGCCGCGCTGTCCAAGGCGAAGGCCGAGGGGCGCGCGCTGGCCGAGTTGCCGGGCGGCGCGGAGGGCGCGCCGGACGCGGCGCTGGCGCACATCGCCGCGCACGCGCTCTCGCGTCCGATCCTCGTCGACGTCACCGCCGGCGACACGTCCGCGCTGCTGGACGCCGCCGTGCACCACGGCATGGACCTCGTGCTCGCGAACAAGAAGCCGCTGGCCGAGGGGCGCGTGACGGTCGACGCGGCGACGGCGAGCGCCGCGGGGCTGGTGGCCACCGCCGCCGCGCGCGGGCGCCGCGTGCTGCACGAGGCGACGGTGGGCGCGGGGCTGCCGGTGATCGACACCGTGAAGAAGCTGCAGGAGAGCGGCGACCGCATCCTGCACATCCAGGGCTGCCCCTCGGGAACGCTCGGCTTCCTGTTCGCGGAGCTGGGCCGCGGGCGCGCGTTCAGCGACGCGCTGCGCGACGCGATGGCGCGCGGCTACACGGAGCCGGACCCGCGCGAGGACCTCTCGGGGCAGGACGTCGCCCGCAAGGCGGTGATCCTGGCGCGGCTCGTGGGCTGGAAGGGCACGCTCGACGACGTCGCGGTGGAGTCGCTGGTGCCGCCCGCGCTGGCCGCGCTGCCGCTGGACGCGTTCCTGGCGCAGCTCGAGTCGCTGGACGCGCCGTGGGCCGCGCGCGTGGCCGCCGCCGCGGCGCGCGGCGCGGTGCTGCGCTACCGCGCCGACGTCTCACCCAAGGAGGCGCGCGTCGGCATCGTGGAGGTGGACCGCGCGAGCCCGTTCGCCTCGCTGAGCGGGACGGACAACCAGTTCGTGTTCACGACGCGTCGCTACAAGGAGCGGCCACTCGTCATCACCGGACCGGGTGCGGGCCCCGAGGTGACGGCGGCGGGCGTGTTGAACGACGTGCTGGCGCTCGCTGGCGCGCGGTGAACGACAAGTGCGAACTGCATCAGACAGGATTAACAGGATTAACAGGAATTACAGGATGTAGTGCCCGCGTGGCGGTACGGCCCCTCGCGCCACGCGGCGCGAAATCCTGTCAATCCTGGCAATCCTGTAAATCCTGTCTCATGCCGTTTCGGGTCCGGCGCGCCGGATCATGAAGCCCGCCTCCGCTTCACCAGCAGCCACACGACCGTCATCAGCAGCGGCGGCAGCGCGAGCCACAGCGCGAGCCCGCCCAGCCCCGCGTCGATCGTGAGGCTGAACGACCCGCGCGCGCCGGGGCGGCGCATCAGGTCCCAGATCCTCGGCAGCTCGGGCCACAGCCACCCGATCAGCACCGCGCTCCACCACAGCACCCAGGCCGTGAACAGCCGCCCGACCGAGCGCCGGCGGTCGCCCACCGGCTCGGGCACCGCCAGCGGCGCCCGCTCGCGCAGCGGCTCCGCGTCCATCCGTGTCCGCGCCTGCGGCTCACGCTCCATGCGTCCTCCGAAGTCGTGCGTGAAATCGGCGTCCGCGTAGAATACACCACCATGCCCGACCTGACCCTCCAGCGCTGCGCCTCGTGCGGCGCCGAGCTGCCCGAGCGCGACGCGCGCACCAGCTGCCCCGCCTGCGGCGGGCTCCTCGCGCTCGAGCACGCGCCGCCCGCCGACCGCGGCGCCGCGCTCCGCGCCCGCTTCGACGACCGGCTGCGCGACGCCGCCGCCGGCCACGTCGCCGACGCCGCCGGCGCCGCGCGCGCCTCCGGCGTGTGGCGCTTCCGCGAGCTGATCATGCCCGGCGCCACGGACGCGGACATCGTCAGCCAGCCCGAGGGGAACACGCCGCTCTTCCACCGGCCGTCGGTGGCCGCGTGGGCGGGCGTCGACGCGCTGCTGCTGAAGCACGACGGCTTCAACCCCACCGGCTCGTTCAAGGACCGCGGGATGACCGTCGCGCTCACGCAGGCGCGCCGCGCCGGGGCGCGCGCGGTAGCCTGCGCGTCCACCGGCAATACGTCGGCGGCGCTCGCGGCGTACGCGGCGCTCGCGGGCGTGCCGGGCCTCGTGCTCGTCCCGGCGCCGAAGGGCGGCGCGCAGCAGGTGGCGCTCGGCAAGCTCGCGCAGACGCTCGCCTACGGCGCGCGCACGCTGCTCGTGCGCGGCGACTTCGACGACTGCCTGCGCCTGGTGCGCGAGGGCGCGGAGCGGCTCGGCGTCTACCTCGTCAACTCGATCAACCCGTACCGCATCGAGGGGCAGAAGTCGGTCGCGCTGGAGATCCTGCAGCAGCTCGCATGGCAGGCGCCCGACTGGATCGTGCTCCCCGCCGGCAACCTCGGGAACACGTCGGCGGTCGGCGCCGCGCTGCGCGACGCCGTGCGCCTCGGCCTCCTCGACCGCGCGCCGCGCATCGCCAGCATCCAGGCCGCGGGCGCGAACCCGTTCGCGAGCGGCTTCCGCGAGCACTTCGCGACGCAGCACCGCGTGAAGGCGGAGACGGTCGCGACCGCGATCAAGATCGGCGACCCGGCGTCGTGGGACCGCGCGGCGGCGGTGATCCGGGAGTTC
>CBHYLO010000247.1:0-6641 GCA_966128675.1 uncultured bacterium
CGGTCAGGTAGTCCTCGGTGATCCCGCTCCGCCGCGCGCCCTCGCCGATCACCACGACGTCGGCCGCGCCGCCGGCACGCGACGCCGAGTACGCGTCGCCCTTCGCGCGCGCCACCGCCCGCAGCTCGGCCGCGCGGCGCTGGGCGACGGCCGGCGGCACGGGATCGGGGAGCCGCGTCGCGGCGGTCCCCGGACGCGGCGAGTACGGGAAGACGTGCAGCGCCGTGAACGGCAGCCGCTCCACCAGCGCCAGCGTCGCCGCGTGGTCGTCCTCCGTCTCGCCCGGGAAGCCGGCGATGACGTCGGCGCCGAGGCCGAACACGCCGCGGCCGTCGGTAAGCCGCGCGACGGCCGCGGCGTAGGCATCGGCCGTGTACCAGTGCCGCCCCATGCGGCGCAGCAGCCGGTCGCTCCCCGACTGCAGCGGCGCGTGCAGGTACGGGCAGACGTGGCCCGGCGCGTCGCGCAGCAGCGCCGCGAGCCGCGCGTCGACCTCGGTGGCCTCGACGCTGGAGAGGCGGAAGCGCGCGTGCGGCACGCGCCGCACCAGCGCCTCCAGCAGCGCGCCGAGCGAGGTGCCCGCGTCGCGGCCGTAGGTGCCGATGTGCACGCCCGTCAGCACGATCTCGGCGTGGCGCTCCGCCAGCCGCTCCGCCTCGTCGAGCAGCGCCGCGCCGGGGCGCGAGCGGTTCGCGCCGCGCGCGATCGTCGTCGCGCAGAAGGTGCAGTGCTCGTCGCAGCCGTCCTGCACGCGGAGCAGCGCGCGGGCGCCGGTCTGCACCGACGCGACCACCGCCGCGGCCTCGGGCGGCAGGTCGAGCGCGCGCGCCAGCGCCACCATGTCGGCGCCCGCGACCAGCGCCTCCACGCCCGGCAGCGTGTCGAGGCGCGCGGGATCGCTCGCGGCGCGCGGCAGCGCCGACGCGCAGCCCATGATCACCGTCCGCAGCGCGGGCCGCTCGCGCGCGGCGCGCCGCACCGCCTTGCGCAGGTCGGCCTCCGCCTCCGCCGTCACCGCGCAGCTGTTGAACACCGCGACGTCCGCGTCCGCCGCCTCGTCCACGACCGACGCCCCGGCCGCGGCGAGCATCGCGCGCACCGTCTCGCCGTCGTACTGGTTCGCGCGGCACCCGAAGGTGCGGAGATGGACCTTCATGCGGCTCCTGCTGCCCGAACGTCAGCCGCGCGTCGGCGGCACCGGCTCCAGCGGCAGCAGGATGTGGAACTGGCTGCCCTGCCCCTCGACGCTCTGCACCCAGATGCGGCCGCCGTGCGCGTCGACGGCCAGCTTGCAGAACGCGAGCCCGAGGCCCGAGCCGCGCACGCGCGGCGCGGTCTGCAGCTTCACCGTCTCGAACTTGCGGAAGATCAGCTCGTGGTACTCGGGCGGGATGCCGGGGCCGTCGTCGGCGACGGTCATCAGCACGCCGTCGGGGTCGCGGCGCGCGGTCAGCCGCAGCGTGACCGCGCCGGAGCCGTGCACGAGCGCGTTCTGCAGCAGGTTGCTGAAGACGCGGCGCAGCAGCGCGCGGTCGGCGACGAAGGCCGGCGCGTCGGGCGCGACCTCCACCGACGCGCGCGCGCCCGCCGCCTCCAGCCGCATGTGCCAGTCGTGCAGTAGCTCGGCGAAGAACTCGCCGGGCGCCACCGGCTGCGGCTTGAGCGTGATCGCGTTCTGCTCGATGCGCGCGATCTGCAGCAGGTCGTCGATCAGCGCCAGCAGCTCCTGCGACTTGTCCTGCGCGTCGGTGAGGGCGCCCTTCTGCTGCTCGGACACCGCGCCGAAGTCGCCGTCGATGACCATCTCGAGCGTCGCCAGCACGGAGGTCAGCGGCGACTTCAGGTCGTGCACGATCATGTTCATCAGATCGTCGCGCACCTTCTCCAGCTCGCGCAGCTTGCGCAGCGAGTCCTCGAGCGCGTCGGTGGCGCCCTTGAGCTTGAGCAGGCTGCGCACGCGCGCGCCGAGCACCAGCCGGTTGTGCGGCTTGGTGAGGAAGTCGTCGCCGCCGGCCTCGATCGCCTTCACGCGGTCGGCGGTGTCGTTCAGCGCCGTGACGAAGATGACCGGGATGCGCGCCGTGCGCGGGTCGCGCTTGATGCGGCGGCACACCTCGAACCCCGTCTGCCGGTCGGGCACGCCCAGGTCGCCCGCCGGCATCGACACGTCCAGCAGGCACAGGTCCGGGCGGTGCTCGAAGCACGCCGCGAGCGCGGTCGGGCCGTCGGACGCCGCCACCGTGCGGAACCCGAGGATCTGCAGCTGGTCGGCCAGCAGCTCGACGTTCGCCGCGACGTCGTCGGCGATCAGGATGAGCGGCTCGTCGGCGGTCGGGGCGGTCATGCGCGACGGTGGACGGTCAGGGGCGCACGGTGAAGCCGATGCTGATCGTCCAGGCGCGCTCGCTGGCGTCGCCGACCGACGGCGCCACGGCGCCGTTCAGCGTGCGCGACGCGTGCTGCACGGCGAGGTCGCCGAGGGCGCGCCCGCCGGCGAACGGCAGCCCGAAGCCGCCCGCGAACGCGCGCTCCTTCACCTCCGCGCCGCCCACGCCGAAGGGCAGCGTGCGCTCGCGGCCGCCCAGGCGCAGCAGCAGCGGCACGTCGCCGAGGCGCGGGCCGATGGCCTCGACGCCGGCCATGAACTCGGGCGCGTCGCGCACCTCGAGCGCCGAGCTGCCGAGCTCGCGCATGCGCGTCCACGTCGTCCGCGCGTACCCGGCCGAGAAGCTCGCGCCGGTGATGCGGTCGAAGCGCACGCCGACGCCCAGGCGGTCCGGCGCGCTCCCCGTGCGCAGCGTGCTGTCGCCGCGCTCGACGTGCATGTCCAGCCCGCGGCGCGCCGAGCCGGCGATGGAGAGCCCGCGCACCGGCGTCATCTCGAAGCCGGCCGACACCGCGGCGCCGCTGTACGTGAGGGTCGACGAGTCGGAGACGGAGCCGAAGCGGCTGGTGTCGGCGAACAGGCGGCCCGACACGAGGCGGTTCTCGCCCGTCAGCACGTGGCCCGCGACGCCCAGGCGCAGCCAGCGCGCGGCCTCGTAGCCCACGCCGAGGCGCAGGTCGGCGACCGACCCGCGCGACTCGACCGACTCCGTGGCCGTCACGCTCTCGTCGCCGATGCGCGTCGTCGTCTGGTAGGTCGTCGTGAACGTGCGGTCCAGGTACGTCGACGCGCTGAGCCCGAGCGCCAGGCGCTCGCGCACGGGCAGGCCGACCGAGATCACCGGGAAGCGCGCGATCGTCGCGTTCTGGCTGCCGCCCGCGGCGGTCACGCGGCGGAACTCCGGATCGTACTGCGCGGTCAGCGACGCGCGGCGGAAGTACGAGATCGCCGCGGGGTTGAGCGGCGAGGTCTGATCGAACTCGCCGATGCCGCCGCCCGTGGCGAGCGCGCGGGTGCTGAGCTGGCCCGTCGGGTAGCCGAACCCCTGCGCGCCGAGGCTGCCCTGCGCCGCGAGGGCGGCGGGCATCGCGACGCCAACGGCGCCGCCGGCGAGGAGGAGGGCCGCGCGGACGACGCCGCGGCGGATGGAGGGCGTGGGCATCAGGGGATCCCGAAGTCGGTGCGGGGGATGTAGCTCAGGCGCAGGCGCGGACGCAGCCCGCTCGCCGCCTCGGTCGAGAAGAAGCGCACCTCGCCGACCTGCACGCCCTCCTGCGCCGCGCGCAGCACGAGCGCGCGCTGCGTGCCGGCCGGCAGCGCGCGCCACGCGCGCACGAGCGCGACCAGCGACACCGCCTTGCGGCCGCTGTCGCTCGGCGCGAGGCGCAGCGAGTCGAGCACGAGGACCGACGAGCTGGCGAGCAGGCCGGCCGCGCGGCGCACGTCGCGCACGGAGTCCGTGGCGACGACGCCCTGCGGCGTCACCGTCACCGAGTCGGTCGCGGCGACGCCGCGCGCCGGCCGCTGCACCAGCTCCAGCGTCGCGCGCACGATCGTCGTCGAGTCGGAGAGGAAGCGCGGCACGTTGAAGCGCACGAACACGCGCTGCGCCGGCACGCCGCCCACCACCAGGTCGCTCCCGATCGCGCCGCGCGACGCCCGCGCGACGAACGAGAAGTCCTGGAAGCTCGCGGCGACGCCCGGCACCGCCGGCGTCACCGACGCGGGGAGGACGACGACCGGCTGGTACGTCGTGTCGCGCACCGGGTCGAACGTCAGCCGCGCGCCGAGCGTGTTCTGGCCGCCGGCCGCGCTCTGGAACCGCACCTGCGCGGCCGCCGTGCTCACCAGCCGCAGCCCGACGCGCAGGCGCCGCGTCGTCTGCGACCGGTTCACGAACGCGCTGTCGGAGAGGCGCACCCGCACCGAGTCGACCGCCGTCCCGGGCTGCAGCGTGAGGCTCCCGAGGCGGCGTCCCGGCCGGAAGAGCGCCGTCAGCAGCGCCGCCGACGTGTCCGCCGACGTGACCGAGTCGACGTCGTACGCCTCGATGGTGACGGGCTGCGTGAAGCGCGTCCCCGCCGTGTCCAGGCGCAGGCTGAGCGTCGTGCTGTCGGCCGTCGTGATCGTCACCGAGTCGCCACCCGCGGGCGGGAAGTAGCGGTTCGGGATCGTGTCGAAGCGGATCACCGCGCGCACGTCCACCGAGTCCGGCCCGGGGCGCAGGGCGAGCAGCAGCGACGTGGTCTCGCCCGCGTTCGGGTAGCCCGCCACCGTGCTGTCGAGCGCCACGGCGTCGAGCACCGTGTCGAGCACCGCGGTGTTGGCGATCGGACAGAGCGACGGGCAGGCGGCGCCCCCGTCGAGGCGCTCGCTGCAGGCCGCCGCCACGACGGCGACGAGCGCGAGCAGCGCGGCGAGGCGGCGGGGCGCCTGGAGGATGACGGACGTCACGAGAGAGAGCGAGGGACGGACGGAAGGAGCGGACCGGCGGGACACGGCGTCAGCCGCCGGCGAGCGAGTCGGGAAGGAAGGGGCGCGGCAGCAGCTCGGCCATCGTCCACGCCTGCGCGCGGCCGTCGGCCACGACGCTGACGATCGGCAGCGTCGGCGCGAACTCGACGAGCACCTGGCGGCACATGCCGCAGGGCGGCGCGGGCTCCTCCGCCTCGGTCGCGATGACCAGGAGCTCGAAGTCGCGGCGCCCCTGCTCCACCGCGGCCACCACCGCGCCGCGCTCGGCGCAGATGCCGGACGGGTAGGCCGCGTTCTCGACGTTGCAGCCGGCGATCACGGCGCCGTCGCGCGTCAGCAGCGCGGCGCCCACGCGGAAGCGCGAGTACGGGGCGTAGGCGCGCGTCATCGCGTCCTGGGCGCGCGCGGTGAGCTCGGCGAGCCGCGCGTGCGCGAGGGCCGGCGCCGTCACGAGCCCACGACCGAGGCGAGGAACGAGGTGCCGCTGCCCCGGAACGCGACACCGAGCCACTCCGCCACCGTGGCGCCCAGGTCGGCGAACGTCGCGCGCTCGCCGACGAAGCCGGGACGGACGCGCGCGCCCGCCACCAGCAGCGGCACCCGCTCGCGCGCGTGGTCGGTGGTGGGGGTCGTCGGGTCGTTGCCGTGGTCGGCGGTGATGAACAGCAGATCGTCCTCGCGCAGGTGCGACTGGAGCATCGGGAGCGCCGCGTCGAACTCGCGCAGCGCTCCCGCGAAGCCGGGCACGTCGTTCCGGTGCCCGTACTGGGTGTCGAAATCTACCAGGTTGGCGAAGAGCAACCCACCCGAGCCCGCCTGGAGCCACGCGTCGATGGCCTGGATGCCCTCGGCGTTGGCGGCCACGTGGCGGCTGGAGAGCCCCCGGCCGGCGAACAGGTCGTCCACCTTCCCCACCCCGTCCCGCGGCACCCCGGCCGCCTCGAGGGCGTCCAGAAGCGTCTCGGCCGGCGGCGCGATCGAGTAGTCCCGCCTGTGCTTTGTCCGCTGCCACGCCCCGATGGTTCCCACGAACGGCCGCGCGATCACGCGCGAGACGTCGTGCGGGGCGACCAGGAGGGCGCGGGCGGCCTCGCAGGCGGCGTACAGCTCCTCCAGCGGGACCACGTCCTCGTGGGCCGCGACCTGGAAGACCGAGTCCGCGGACGTGTAGAGGATCCAGTCCCCGGTCCGGACGTGCGCCGCCCCGTACTCGTCGAGGATGGCGGTCCCGCTGCCGACGACGTTCCCGATCACACCGCGCCCGGTCGCCGCCGCGAACTCGGCCACCAGCTCGGGCGGGAAGCCGGCCGGATAGGTCGGGAACGGCCGCTCCAGCTGCACGCCCGCGATCTCCCAGTGCCCGGTCGTGCTGTCCTTCCCCGACGACCGCGGGAGCATCCGTCCCCAGGCCCCCGCCGGCTGCGCGACGGGGGCGATCCCGGCCAGCGGCGCCACGTGGCCGAGGCCGAGGCGCTCCAGGTTGGGGAGCGCGAGCCCGGGCGTCGCCGCGCAGACGTGGCCCAGCGTGTCGCTGCCGACGTCGCCGTAGTCGGCGGCGTCGGGCGCCTCGCCGCAGCCCACCCCGTCGAGGACGAGGATCACCGCGCGCCGCGTCGTGGAACCTGCCTCGCCCTGGGTCATGCGTCGTGGTGGAAGTGCGGGACGCGCTGGCGCAGCCCGGTCAGCAGCTCGTACGGCGACATATCCGCGCGCGCGGCCACGTCGCTCACGGTGAGCATCGCATCGCCGTCGCGGCCGATCAGCGTGACCACGTCGCCCA
>CBHYLO010000248.1:0-6606 GCA_966128675.1 uncultured bacterium
ACGATCCGCCGTGGCCGATCTTCGGACTGCCGCGGATCATCACCGACGGCGCGGCCTTCGATCGCCTGTGCGATCTCGTGGACAGCCCCGCCAACGGCGTCACCTTCTGCACCGGATCGCTCGGCGCCGACCCGGCGAACGACCTGCCGGCGATCGCGCGGCGGATCGGCGCGCGCGGCCGCCTCCACTTCGCGCACTGCCGGAACGTCGCGCTGACCGGCGACCGCCGGTTCCACGAGGCGCCGCACCCGTCGCGCTTCGGCCACGTCGACTTCCACGCCGTGCTGCGCGCGCTGCACGACACCGGCTTCTCCGGCCCCATGCGCCCCGACCACGGCCGCATGATCTGGGGCGAGACCGGCCGCCCCGGCTACGGCCTCTACGACCGCGCCCTCGGCGCGACCTACCTGCAGGGACTATGGGAAGGCATCGCTGGAGCCTCCGCATGAAGGCAAGCGTGAAGACTCGACTTCTCGTCGCCGCGCTGCTCGGCCTCGCGTCCGCCGCGGGCGCGCAGCCCGTGCGGAAGGACGGCGCCGCGGGCGCGACGGTCGGTACGACGCCCGCGCTCGTGCTCTGGCGCTCCGACCAGATCGAGAAGGCGCGGCAGCGGCTGCGCGCGGGCGACGCGTCGCTGCGCCCGGCCTACGACGCGCTGCTCGCCGATGCGCGGGTCGCGATGACCGCGGGCCCGTGGTCGGTGACCGACAAGCAGCTCGTCCCGCCCAGCGGCGACAAGCGCGACTACCAGAGCTTCGGGCCGTACTGGTGGCCCGACTCGACGAAGCCGAACGGGCTGCCCTTCATTCGCCGCGACGGCGTGGTGAACCCGGTGACGCGCCGCAGCTCGGACAGCCCGCGGCTCTACGCGCTGACCGACGCGGCCGAGACGCTGGCGTTCGCGCACTACTTCAGCGGTGACGCGCGCTACGCGCGGCGCGCCGGCATGCTGCTGCGCCGCTTCTTCCTCGACTCGGTCACGGGGATGCGGCCGCACCTGCGCTACGGGCAGGCGATCCCCGGCGTGAACGAGGGGCGCGGCATCGGCATCATCGACACGCGCGAGCTGGCGCGCGTCGCCGACGTGGCGCGGCTGCTGCGCGGCACGCCCGGCTGGTCCGACGCCGACGACCGCGGGCTGCAGACGTGGATGCGCACCTACCTGGAGTGGCTGCGCACCAGCGACCACGGCAAGGACGAGGCGGACGAGACGAACAACCACGGTATCTGGTACGACGCGCAGGTCGCCGGCGTCGCGCTGTTCGTCGGCGACACGGCGGTGGTGCGCGAGATCGTGACGCGCACGACGCCCGCGCGCCTGTCGGCGCAGATCGCGCCCGACGGCCGCCAGCCCGAGGAGCTCGCGCGCACGCGGCCGCTGCACTACAGCGTCTTCAACCTCGAGGCGATGGCGCGGCTGGCCGAGACGGCGCGCGCGATCGGCGTGGACCTCTGGCACTGGTCGGCGCCGAGCGGCGCGTCGCTGCGCGCGGCGTTCGCGTTCGTCGCGCCGTACGCGGACCCGGGCAATCCGTGGAAGGGCCCGCAGGTGACGGTCACGCCGCCCGACTCGTTCATCCTGCCGCTGCGCCGCGCGGCGCTGGCCCTGGGCGACCGCTCGCTGCTGGAGCCGCTGGCGCGCATCCCGGGCGCCCGCACCGCCGCGCACCGCTCGCGGCTGCTCTATCCCGACGCGGTGGCGGGCACGGGCACCGGCGCCCGCACGTCGGCCTCGCCGCTCGACACGCTGGCCGACCGCGCGCTGGCGTTCGCCGCCGCGCAGGTGCGCCGCTCGGCCGACAGCTTGGACCCGAAGGACGGCTGGCCGCGCCACACGCAGGCCGACGGCACGTGGGACCGCCGCGGCGTGGTGTCGTGGACCAACGGGTTCTTCCCCGGCACGATGTGGTACCTGTACGAGCACACGAAGGACCCGTACTGGCGCGAGCAGGCCGCGCGCTGGACCACGGGCCTCGACACGGTGGCGAAGGTGACGACGACGCACGACCTCGGGTTCGTGCTGTTCGACAGCTTCGGGCACCAGTGGCGGCTGACGCAGGACGCGCGCGCCAGGGCCGTGGTGCTGGAGGGAAGCGCGACGCTCGCGAAGCGCTTCAACCCCGCGGTCGGCGCGATCAAGTCGTGGGACGTGGACCGCGTCACGGACCGGCGCCGCGAGTGGGAGGGCGGCTACCCGGTGATCGTCGACAACCTGATGAACCTGGAGATGCTGTTCTGGGCGGCGAAGAACGGCGGCGACCCGTCGCTGAAGGCGCTGGCCGAGCGGCACGCGCTGACGTCGATGCGGGCGCACGTGCGCGACGACGGCAGCGTGGCGCACGTGGCGCTGTTCGACCCGCAGAGCGGCCGCTTCCTGCGCCGCACGACGTGGCAGGGGCTCGACGACTCGTCGGCGTGGGCGCGCGGGCAGGCCTGGGCGATCTATGGACTCGGCCTCGCTGCTCGCGAGACCTCGAATCCCGACGTGCTGGCCGGCGCGCGGCGCGCGGCGGACTATTTCCTCGCGCACCTGCCGCCCGAGGGCGTGCCGTTCTGGGACTTCCGCCATCCGGACATCCCGAACACCGAGCGCGACGCGTCCGCGGCGGCGATCGCGGCGTCGGGGCTGCTGGAGCTGGCGAAGCTGGTGGACGCGCCGACCGCCGCGCGCTACCGCGCGGGCGCGGAGCGCATGCTGACCGCGCTCGCGCGCGACTACCTCGCGACCGGGCGGCCGGAGCGCTCGGTGCTGCTGCACACCGTCGGCGACCACCCGCAGCACCGCGAAATCGACGTCGGCATGGTGTACACGGACTACTACTTCGTCGAGGCGCTGCTGCGCTGGAAGGCCGCGCAGGGCGCGAAGGCCGCGCGCTGAGGCGCGACGGGCGCCGCTACTTCACCTTCAGCACCTTCACGCCGAACGTGTCGGCCGCCGCGCTCACGTAGCCGATCCCGCCGGGCGTCGTCCGCACGAACTCCAGCACCTCCTCGTCCGAGGTGCGGGTCTCGGGCGGACGCTCGCCGCCGGACCAGAGCTGGTGCTGCCAGTAGCGGCGCACCTCGAGGACCGGCTGGCGCACGACGCGCTTCGAGAAGGCGTCGCGCACGCTCGAGCCGACGCTCTGGTCCACCGGCGTCACGCGGACGCCGCCGACCTTGTCGGCCTGCTTCAGAAAGACGCGCTGCACCATGTACTTCGGGACCGCGTCGACCGTGAGCGACGGGTGCGCGACGACGACGAACTCCTGCGCCGCGAGCGCGCGCGGGGCACTGCCGAGCAGGGCGAGCGCCAGCGCGAGCAGGGCCGCGGCGCGGGAACGGGTCGACTCGGGCATCGTCCGGAGGGCGGAGGGTGTACCGCCGCCAGCGGCAAGGACCGCGCCTTCCGTTTCCGCGCGTCGATCACGCGCGCCGCACCGCCTCCGACGCACGCGGGGCCCGCGCCACGGTGGTGGCGCGGGCCCCCCGCCGGTGGGGCGCGCGGCACAGAATGAGGCGGGGCTGGTCGCGAGGGAGTAGCGCGGGTGGGGCCCCGGCCCGAAGGCGAAGCTGGTCGGCGTCTGCGACGCGACCACCGTCACCGGCGTGTCGAACGCGTAGCCGCGGCGCCAGTGGTGCTCCAGCTTCGCGACCGCGCCGCCCGGCAGCGTCACGATCCCCGACGCGCCCACCGTGCGCACCTCGGCGAACATGCGGTTCATCTCGGTGTTCGCGAAGTAGAGCTTCCGGTTCGTGTAGGCCTGCTGGCCCGCGACCGAGAAGCGGTCGACCAGCCGCACCGTCGCCTGCACGTAGCCGCTCCGGTTGTCGTTGCTCGGGCCGTAGCCGGTGATGCGCCCGTGCTCCGTCTGCAGCTTCACGCGGTCGACCGTCGCCTCCGCGCTCGCGATGACGTTCGAGCGGTAGCCGCGCCCCGTGGGCTGCACGAAGCCGTAGCGCGCGCCGTAGAGGCCGAGCTTCGCGTTCGCGACCGGCAGCGTGAGGTAGCTCTGCCCGCCGAACATGTTCTCAGTGCGCGCCACGCGCACCTGCGTGCCGGTGGACGTCGTGGCGACGGCACGCCACTCGCTCCCGCCGAAGAACGCCAGCTGCTCCAGCTCGATCCCCTTCCCCAGCTCGCGCCGGACGTCGAGCACCACGCCGTCGATCGCGTCGAAGGCGTCGCTCTGCAGCTCCATCGGCGGGCGGAAGAACGGGAGGACGGTGCCGATGTAGCGCACCTCGTTCAGCAGCCCGCGCGGCAGCGGGTTGCGGCCGATCTTCACCGTGACGTCGCCCTCGCGATGCTGCCAGTACGCCCACTGCATCGTGACGTCGCTGATCGCGCCGGCCAACGGGCTGGTGCCGAGGCGGCGGTTGAAGACCTGCGCCACGACCTGGTCCTTCGCCGTCAGCGCGAAGCGGCCCTGCAGCGTGAAGACGCGATAGTCCGACGTCCCCTTCTGCGGGATGCCGTAGACGCCGAGCGAGTCGGCGCGGCCGTAGGCGGCGTTGAGCGAGCCGTGGAGCTCGAGTCGGTCGAGCGGATCCTGCGCGGACGCCGCGGCGAGCGGCGCCAGCGCCAGTCCGAGCGCCGCGCACAGACCGGCGCGCGTCGCGAGGCGAAGGGGCGACATGGCGGGAGGAGCGGGGGCTGGAGGAAGGAACGGCGGTCCGGAGCTCCGTCCGGACCGCCGCGGGCGTGCGCTTACTTCAGGCTCAGGACCTTCACGCCGTCGGTGCTCGCGCCGGCGCTCACGTAGCCGATCGCGCCGGGCGTGCTCTTCACGAACTCGACGACGTCCTTGTCGGAGGCCTTCGTCGCCGGCGGCACGTCGCCGCCCGAGAAGATCTTCTGCTGCCAGTACTGCTGGACCGCACCCACCGGGCGGCCGACGACCTTCTTCGAGAAGGCCTCGCGGACCGCGGAGGCGGGCGCCAGGTCGACCGGCGTGACCGCCGCGCCGCCGACCTTGTTGACCTGCTTGAGGAACACCTTCTGCGCGGTCGGCGCGTCGATCGCGTCCACCGCGAGCGACGGGTTGGCGACCAGCTTGAACTCCTGCGCGGCGGCGGCGCGCGGCGCGCCGGCGAGGAGGGCGAGCGCGAGGCCGGCGAGGGCGGCGGCGCGCGAGAGCGTCTGCGAGATCATGGGTGTGCGGGCCTCAGAACGAGGTGGCGAGGCTGACCAGGAAGTAGCGCGCGTCGCGCTTGGGCGAGAGCGTCACCGAGGTCGGCGTCTGCGAGGCGACGGGCGACGTCGGCGTGTCGAACGACCAGCCCTTGCGCCAGTGGTGCTCGACCTTGAGCGCCGTGTTGGCCGGCAGCGCGACGATGCCGGAGACGCCGTTCGAGCGGACCTCGGGGATGATCCGGTCGAGCGACGGGTTCGCGAAGTACAGGCGGCGGTCGGTGCGCGAGTGCTGGCCGGCGATCGAGAAGTGGTCGACGACGCGCACCGTGCCCTGCACGTAGGTCATGCGGCTGTCGTTCGACGGGCCGGGGCCGGTGATGCGGCTGTGCTCCGACTGCACCTTCAGGCGGTCGATCGACGACTCGGCCGACAGCAGGTAGTTCGTGCGGTAGCCGCGGCCGGTCGACTGCACGTAGCCGTAGCGGGCGCCGTACGCGCCGAGCTTGAGGCCCGCGACCGGGAAGCTGAGGTACGACTGGCCGCCGAACATGTTCTCGGTGCGCGCCATGCGGACGCCGGCGCCGGTGCTCGTCGTGACGAGCGAACGCGCCTCGCTGCCGCCGAAGAACGCGTACTGGTCGAGGACGATCCCGTGGCCGAGGTCCTGGCGATAGCTGGCGACCGCGCCGTCGATCGCGTCGAACGCCTCGAGGGTCAGCTCGAGCGGCGGCCGGAAGAAGGGCAGCACGGTGCCGATGTAGCGCACCTCGTTGGAGAGGCCGCGCGGCAGCGGGTTGCGCCCGACCTTCACGGTCAGGTCGCCTTCCTTGTGCTGCCAGTAGGCCCACTGCATGGTGACGTCGCTGATCGCGCCGGCCAGCGGGCTGGTGCCCAGGCGGCGGTTGAACACCTGCGCGACGATCAGGTCCTTGTCGCTGAGCGAGAAGCGGCCCTGCAGCGTGAAGACGCGATAATCGGACGTGCCCTTCTGCGGGATGCCGAACACGCCGAGCGTGTCGGCGCGGCCGTAGGCGGCGTTGAGCGAGCCGTGGAGCTCGAGACGATCGAAGGCGGACTGCGCGGAAGCGGCGGCAGTCGGGACGGCGAGCAGGCCGAGCGCGAGACGGAGACCCGTGCGCGTGACGCGGGAGTGCAACGACATGGAGACGGAAGGGAGTGGTGCGGGGTTCAAGCGTGCCGGAGTCCGGTGCAGCGGCGCTGCGCCATCCGGCTCCTCGTCCTCCCGTATCGGCCCGCCCGGCGCGTTCCTGAACGCGGGAACGCACGTTTCACGAAAGTGTCAGAAGTCCGTATCCCATATGGCGAAACTCGCGATGCGAGATGACGAACGCCCCACGCCGCTGCCATGAAGCGGCCGTCAGATCCACCGACATCCACGCCCGAACGCACGAGCGCCCGCCCCGCGACGTAGCGGGGCGGGCGCTCGAAGCTCTCGTAGCTGTCGAAGGTCTCGTAGCTCTCGAAGCTCT
>CBHYLO010000249.1:0-6543 GCA_966128675.1 uncultured bacterium
GCCGCGCGCCCGCACCACGTTCCCGCCCCCCGATCATGTCCTGGATCCCGAGCCGCGGCGCGCGCGCCGCGGCCCCGACGCGCCGGAGCCTCTCGTCGCGCCTGCTCGTCCCCATCTGCGGCGTGACCGCGGCCGCGCTGGTGACGCTCGTCGCCACCGTCGCGACGCGCACGGCCGCGCAGAGCGAGCGGCAGGCGACCGCCAACGTGCAGGCGATCGCGGAGCAGTACGCCGAGAAGCTGGGGAAGGAGCTCGGCACCGCGATGACGACGGCGCGCATCCTGGGGCAGTCGCTGGAGGCGTCGAAGGCCGCCGGTGCCGCGAGCCGCGCGACCGCCGACTCGACCATCCATCGCATGCTGGCGAACAACCCCGCGATCCTGGGCCTGTGGACGGGCTGGGAGCCGAACGCGTTCGACGGGCAGGACTCGACGTTCGCGGGCACGGCGACGAGCGACGCGACCGGCCGCTACGTCCCGTACTTCAACCGCGGCTCGGGCAGCATCGTGCGCGAGGCGCTCGTCGACTACGACAAGGCGGGCGCCGGCGACTACTACCAGGTGCCGAAGACCACCGGCAAGGAGGCCGTGGTCGAGCCGTACGTGTACGCCGTCGCCGGGACGCCGACGCTGATCACCAGCCTCGCGGTCCCGGTGCACGTCGGCGGCAGCATCGCGGGCGTGGCCGGCGTCGACATCGCGCTCGCCGACGTGCAGCGCACGGTCGCCGCGATCCGTCCGTTCGAGCACGGGCGCGCGGCGCTCATCTCCGGCGGCGGCAAGCTGCTCGCGCACCGCGACACCGCGCTCCTCGGCAAGGACGCGACGTCGGCCTTCTCCGACAGCGCGACCCTCGCGGCGACGCGCGACGGCCGGGCGTACGTGGGCGCCGCGACCGATCCGTCGGGCGCGGCGATCGTGCAGGTCGCGGTGCCGGTCCGGGTGACGCCGGACGCCGCGCCCTGGTCGCTCGTCCTCACCGTGCCGCGCGCGGCCATCCTGCGCGAGGCGACGGCGCTGCGCGACCTGATCATCGTGCTGGGCGGCGCGACGCTGCTGCTGCTGGCGGGCGTCGTCACGTACCTCGTGCGCAAGGTCACGCGGCCGCTCGTCGCGCTCGCGGCGACGGCGGAGCGCGTGCGCACCGAGGCGATCGCGGGCCTGGGCGCGACCGGCGCGGCGATGGCGCGCGGCGACCTGTCGCAGCCGGCGGTCGTCGAGATCGCGGCGCTGCCGGTCGATTCCGACGACGAGGTGGGCGTGCTGACGCGCGCCATCAACGGCATCGTCGCGCAGACGGCCGAGACGACGACGGCGTTCGCGGCCGCGGCGGCGGCGGTGCGCGGCGTGGCCGACGAGACGCGCGCGCTGACCGAGGCGGCGCAGCGCGGCGACCTCGCGCGCCGCGGCGACGCGGCGCGCTTCGAGGGCGCGTACCAGGAGCTCGTGGGCGGCGTGAACGCGCTGCTGGCGGCGGTCGTGACGCCCATCGGCGAGGCGAGCGCGGTGCTGGAGCGCGTGGCGAACCGCGACGTCGCCGCCCGCATGACGGGCCGCTACGAGGGCGACTTCGCCAGCATCCAGCGCGCGCTGAACACCGCGACCGAGAACCTCGACGCCGCCCTGTCCGAGGTGCGCACGTCGGCGGAGCAGGTGTCCGCCGCGGGCGGGCAGATCGCGTCGGGCAGCCAGGCGCTGGCGTCGGGCGCGTCCGAGCAGGCCGCCAGCCTCGAGGAGGTCGCGGCGAGCCTGCAGGAGGTCGCGGCGATGGCGCGCACCAGCGCCGGGAACGCGGTGCAGGCACGCGCGATGGCGGCGCAGGCGCGCGAGAGCGCGCGCACCGGCGTCGCGCGCATGGAGCGCCTCACCGGCGCGATGGACGAGATCAAGCACGCGAGCGGCGAGACCGCGAAGATCATCCGGACCATCGAGGAGATCGCGTTCCAGACCAACCTGCTGGCGCTCAACGCGGCCGTCGAGGCGGCGCGCGCGGGCGACGTGGGCCGCGGCTTCGCCGTCGTGGCGGAGGAGGTGCGCGCGCTCGCGCTCCGCAGCGCCGAGGCGGCGAAGAGCACCGCGTCGCTCATCGAGCAGGGCGTGCAGAGCGCCGAGCGCGGCGTCGCGCTGAACGCGGACGTGCTGGAGAGCCTGCAGTCGATCCACACGCAGATCGACGGCGTGTCGGCGATGGTCGGCGAGATCTCCGCCGCCAGCGAGCAGCAGGCCGACGGCGTCGAGCAGCTGAACCAGGCGGTCGACCAGATGAACGGCGTCACGCAGCAGGTCGCGGCGAGCGCCGAGGAGTCCGCGAGCGGCGCCGAGGAGCTGGCGGGGCAGGCCGCGACGCTCAACTCGGTCGTCGGGCAGTTCCAGCTGACCGAGCAGGGGCGCGTGGGACGCGCGCCGTCGCGTCGCGCGGCGGAGGAGCCGCGGCGCCCGGCCCGCACTCGCTCGCGGGTGGGCGGCTTCTGATCGTCGCCGCGCGCGGCGCGGCGGTGGCACGCAGGGACGCGACGAGGGGCACGCCGGCCGGCGTGCCCCTCGTCTCGCATCGCGCGCCGCGATCTCACGCGGTGGCGCGTGCCCTCCGCCGGCGCGCGACCGCGCCCAGGAGGACGAGGCCCGTCGCCGAGAGCGCCCAGGTGGACGGCTCGGGTACCACCGCGGCCGGCCGCACGGTGACGTTGTCGATCGCGAACTCGGAGGCGGCGGTCAGGCGCACGTTGTCGAAGGTCGCGGCGCCGAACGAGATCGTGCCTTCGGGGAACACGAAGCCGCCCGGCACGACGCCGAGCGTGGTGACCGACCCGACCAGCGTCGCTCCGAGATAGGCGTCGAGCGTGAGCGAGGGGCCGAAGTTCAGCCCGAAGTTCATCCCGATGAAGCTGAGCGAGGTGCTGAACGCGATCTGCAGGGGCGCGGCCGACCCGGCCGGACGCGCGAGCACGCGGCCCGGGAGCGCGGGGCTGAGAAACGTGGGGAACACCACGAATGCCCCCGGGCCGGCCGGAGACGAGAACGTCGCCGTCACGCCCCCGCTGGTGATCGCGAGCGGGGTTCCCGTGCTCAACGGCGTCGACTCGAAGTCGTACGTCTGGGCCGAGAGCGGGCCGGCGAGGGCCGCCGCGAGGACGGTCAGGTGGAGGCCGCGTCCGAGGGAGCGGCCGAGCGGCAGGGTGCTGGGCATGATGCGTCGGGGCAGTCGAGGACCGTGGAGCGACGCCGGCGCCGTGCACCCCGCGCGACGTGCGGGGACCTCGGCCGCGTTCCGGTGGGCGCGGCCGCACGGTGCAACTGGAGGCAGATACTCGGAGTGCCGGACGGGCCTGTCAATGTGGCCGGCGCGCCGCAGTCCGGCGTCGCGCCTGTCCGTTCCGCCACCCGCGCCGTCGCGCACCGGGAGACGTGACGCCCGATGTGGCGAGGGCCACGGCGCACGCGGCGCGCCTGCCGGTCCCCCCCCCCCCGCCGCCCCCCCCGGGGCCCGGCGCCCCCCGCTGGGGCGGGGGCCCCCGCCCCGGCCCGGGGCCCCTCGCCACATCGTGGTCATCGCCGCGTCACGGCAGGTCGATGCCGCAGCTCCACTCGTAGACGCCGGTCAGGCGGATGTCGATCTGCGCCGTGCGCTGGTTGCGGCGGAAGCGCGTGCGCTCGGGCTTCATGTCGGCCATCGGCCCGGTGAGCCAGCGGATCTCGCCGGTGCCCGCGTCGTAGGCGTAGCGTCCGGTGCCGCCGTTGTCGAGGCGACCGTAGGTGCCGTCGGCGCGCAGCGTGAGCGAGCCCTTGGGATCGGACACCATGCGCCGGTACGCGCCGGCGCCGCTCCAGTAGTCGTACGTGCAGGCGTAGCTGCCCAGGACGAGCGCACCACCGCCGGCGGGGGCGGCCGGCTTCGCCGGAGTCGCGGGCGCCGGAGCGGGGGCGGGGGCGGGCGCGGCGGCCGGCGCGGGAGCGGCGGGTCGGATTGGCGCAGCAGCGGCCGGCGCCGCCGGAGCGGCCGGCGCGGGCCGGAAGAGCGCCTCCAGCATCGCGCGTATCTCGGGACGGTCCGCGAAGCGGGCCCCCAGCCGGCGCCCGACGTTCGGGTCGAGCTGCAGCGCCCGCGTCACCACCGCCCGCGCGCTGTCGGTCATCCCCTGGCCCGCGAGCGCGGTGCCGAGCAGGAAGTGCGCGACCGCGTTGCGCGGCTCCGCGGCCACCGCGCTCACGAAATAGCCCTGGGCCAGGGCCCACTCGGGCTTCGCGGACCGGAACAGGTAGCCGCAGCCGTAGAAGACGTGGTTCGCGGCCGAGAGCATGGGCGGGGTCGGGCCGGCCGGGTCGCAGCCGCCGAGATCCTGGGCCCGGCCGGCGGCGGGAAGCGCGGCGAGGGCCGCGGCGACGAGGGCGGTGCGGAGGGCGGGGCGCGGAGCTGGCGGCACGGCGGGAGTCGATGAAGGGCGGGTCACGCGGGTCCGCCAGGGAAACGAGGGGGGTGCGGCGTGCGTCACGGATGGACGCCAACGGTCGGCGCGCGGTGCCGGCGGCCGCCCGCTGCCGGTTAGATTGCGCCGCCGCAACGCCGCCCGGGCCCCCACGGACCCGGCGTCGGCCGCTCCCCTCACCGTCATCCGCGCACCATGGCCAAGAAGGCGCTCGTCACCGGCGGAGCCGGGTTCATCGGCTCGCACGTCGCCGACCTGTTCGTCGCCGAAGGGTACGCCGTCACCGTCGTCGACAACCTGTCGAGCGGCCGGCGCGAGAACCTGAATCCCGCGGTGACGTTCCACGAGGGCGACATCGGGGCGGCCGAGACTGCGGCGCTGGTGCGCACGGGGGGCTTCGACGTCGTCTGCCACCTGGCCGCGCAGATCGACGTGCGCAAGAGCGTGCTGGACCCGCGCTACGACGCGACGCAGAACGTCCTCGGCTCGCTCAACGTGCTGGAGGCGGCGCGCCAGGCGAAGGAGGAGGGCGGGCGCTCGCCGCGCGTCGTGTTCGCGAGCACCGGCGGCGCGCTGTACGGCGACTTCGTGCAGCCGCCCGCGCGCGAGACGGATCCCAAGGATCCCGAGTCGCCGTACGGCATCGCGAAGCTGAGCGTCGAGTACTACATGGCCTACTACGCGCGGCAGCACGGCATGGAGTGCGTCGCGCTGCGCTTCGCCAACGTCTATGGCCCGCGGCAGGACCCGCACGGCGAGGCCGGCGTGGTCGCGATCTTCTGCAACCGCATCCTCGACGGCCGCGCGATGACGACGTTCGGCACCGGCGAGCAGACGCGCGACTACGTGTTCGTGAAGGACGTCGCGCGCGCGAACTTCCTCGCCGCGACGACCGCGCTGCCGCCCGTCGGCCCGCTCGACGCGCGCGCGTTCAACGTCGGCACGGGCATCGAGACGAGCGTCAACCGCCTGGCCGAGCTGCTGCAGCAGGCCGCGGGCAGCCACACGCCGGTGGAGCGCGCGCCGGCGCGCGCGGGCGCGCGGCAGCGCCGCGCGCTCGTGACGGAGAAGGCGGCCGCGGAGCTCGGGTGGAAGCCGCAGGTCTCGCTCGCCGACGGCCTGGCCGAGACCTACCGCTTCTTCGCTGAGCGTCGCGTGCGCACGGCGGGAGCGACGGCGTGAGGGCGAGGCCGGGGATGCGCACGACGATCGCGACGTCGCTGCTGACCCTCGCCGGCACGGTGGCCGGCGCACAGGAGACGCCGGCGCTCGGCGGCGGCGCCGCCGCGTCGAGCGGCGTGCCGAGCAGCGCCTACGAGCTGGTGGTCGCGGGCTCCACCGAGACGAAGGTGGTGCTCGTGCTGCTGCTCGTGCTCTCGCTGGTGAGTTGGGGGATCATGCTCGCGAAGTTCCGCGAGTTCGGCCGCGTGGAGAAGGCGGGCCGCCAGTTCGTGCGCGAGTTCGAGCACGCGGGCTCGCTCACCGAGGCCGAGCGCGTCGCGGGCCGCGCGAGCGCGAGCCCGTTCGTCGACGTGTTCCGCCGCGCGATGCTGTTCCTGTCCGAGACGCGGCCCGCGCTGCCCGGCACGCCGGACCGCGGCGCGCGCCTGAGCGCGTCGCAGGTGGAGGCGCTGCGCCTCGTGCTCGACGCCGAGAGCGACGGCGGCAGCGACCGACTGGGCCGCTTCGTGTCGTGGCTGGCGACCATCGGCTCGGTGAGCCCGCTCATCGGGCTGCTCGGCACGGTGCTGGGCGTCATCTCGGCGTTCACGGGCATCGCGCAGAAGGGCTCGGGCAACATCGCGGCGGTCGCGCCGGGCGTGGCCGAGGCGCTGGTGGCGACGGCGGCCGCGCTGACGGTGGCCATTCCGGCGGTGTTCGGGTACAACGCCCTGGCCAACCGCCTGAACCGCATCCAGGGAGAGCTGGACGGCTTCGGGTCCGAGCTGATCGCGCTGCTCGTGCGCGAGGACCGCATCTGAGCCGCGCCGCGAGGGAGACCACGCCGTGAGCCGCCGTCGCCGCGAGCGCTTCGCGCTCAACGCCGAGATCAACGTCGTGTCGCTGATCGACGTGATGATGCTGCTGATGGTGATCTTCATGATCACCGCGCCGATGAT
>CBHYLO010000250.1:0-6541 GCA_966128675.1 uncultured bacterium
GATGCCCACGCGGCGTCGCCCAACACAACAGCGAAGAGGCGGTTAAAGCAGCCATCCCATTGGTCCAGGCCGACGCTCAACTCGCCGTTAACCTGACAGTTCAATATCGCGGCGAGTTCTACGTTGCCGATTGCGAGGATCATTACCAGGGGTACAACCAGGCCGATCCGGCTCCCAGGCTGAATCGCGTTTACGTGGAAGCTTTTGAAAAAGCAGCCGCGGCAGCCGGACCATCCGTACCCCCCACACCGGCCCGCGGGGGCCGGCGCGCCGGACCCTGAACGACACGAGACAGGATGACGGGATGACCAGGAGGCTCCGCAGGGCGCGACGTCGATCGCGCTCCACGGAGCCTCCTGGTCATCCTGTCTTGTTGCAGTTCGTCGTTCAGACCCGCAGCCCGCAGCCCGCAGCCGTCAGTACCCGACCGCCGCCCCCACGGAGCGCGGCTCGCTCACGCCCTCCCAGCCGCCGCGCACGCGCATCACGGCGTTGACGTTCACCATGCTGCCGCGCTGCTCGAGGCCGTGGCCCATCGCCTTCAGCGAGTCGATCGCCGCCGGCGTCAGGCCGTTGCGCTCGTAGGCGATCGAGTCCGGGCGCGCCTGGTGGTGCAGCCGCGGCGCGCGCATCGCGTCGGCGAGCGTCATCCGGTGATCGATCACGTTCAGGATCACCTGCGTCGTGCCCGAGATGATCGTCGGGCCGCCCGCGGCGCCCGCGACCAGCAGCACCTGCCCGCGCGGGTCGAGCACGATCGTCGGCGTCATCGACGACAGCGGACGCTTGCCCGGCTGCACCGCGTTCTGCTCGCCCTCGATGAGGCCGAACGCGTTCGGCTTGCCCGGCGCCGCCGCCAGGTCGTCCATCTCGTCGTTGAGGAAGAAGCCCGCGCCCGTCACGTACACGCCCGAGCCGTAGCCCAGGTTCAGCGTCGTCGTCGTGCTGACCGCGTTGCCCTGGCGATCGACGACCGAGTAGTGCGTCGTGTGCAGCCCCGTCGGCGCCTGCATCAGCGCGCCCGTGCGCGACGCGTGCTGCGGGTCGATGGTCGCCGCCAGCTTCCGCGCGTACTCCTTGCTCGTCAGCTCGGCCACCGGCACGGTGCAGAACGCCGGGTCGCACAGCTTCGTGTTGCGGTCGATGAACGCGCGGCGCTCCGCCTCCGCGAACAGGTGCGCGTACGCCGCGCTGCCGAACGTCGGCAGCGTGTCGCGCGTCTCCAGCATGTGCAGGATCGCGAACGACGTCGTGCCGCCGCTCGACACCGGCGGCATGCCGAGCACCGTGTGGCCGCGGTAGGTCGTGCGCAGCGGCTCGCGCCAGATCGCCCTGTACTGCGCGAGGTCCTGCTTCGTGATCAGCCCACCGCCGCGCTGCATCTCGGCCACCAGCAGGTCGGCCGTCCGCCCCTCGTAGAACTCCTTCGGCCCGCGCTCGGCGATGCGGCGCAGCGTCGCCGCGAGGTCCTTCTGCACGAGGCGCGAGCCGGGACGCAGCGGGGCACCGCCCGGATAGAAGAGCGCGGCGCCGCCGTACTTCACGTTCTTCGCGCTGTCGCTGCGCAGCCCGCGCCAGAACGCGCTGTCGATGACGAAGCCCTCGTCCGCCAGCCGGATGGCGGGCGCCATGACGTCGGCCAGCGACTTGGTGCCGAACTTCGCGAGCGCCTCGGACATGCCCATCACCGCGCCCGGCACGCCCACGGCCAGGTGGCCGACACGGCTGCGGTCCGTCGGCTGGCCGCTGGCGTCGAGGTACATGTTGCGCGTCGCGGTCAGCGGCGCGACCTCGCGGTAGTCGATCGTCGCCGCGCGGCCGTCGGCCAGGCGGATCACCATGAAGCCGCCGCCGCCGATGTTGCCCGCGACCGGATACGTCACCGCCATCGCGTAGCCCACCGCCACCGCGGCGTCCACCGCGTTGCCGCCCGCGCGCAGGATCTGCACGCCCGCCTCGCTCGCCTCGCGGCTGTTGCTCGCGATCATCGCCTCGCGCCCGAACTCGGCGCGCGCGCCGGGGCGGAAGCGCCACTCGCTGGGGAAGGCGGGCGTGCGGCGCGCGCCGAGCGCGTCGTCCGCGCCGCGGGTGGTCGTCGCGCGCGGCGCGCAGCCGGCGGCGAGCGTGAGCAGCACGGGCAGCGCGAGGGCGCGGCGGGCACGGAGCGACGGAGACGCTGGGGCGGTCATGCGAGCGGGAAGGGGAGGGAAGGCCGGACGGCGCGCGCGGGCGGCTCAGCGCCGCGCGCCCGAGCCGAAGCGGACGGTGAGGCGCGTGGCGCGCTGCTGCGTGATGCCGTTGCGGTCGCGCGGGACGAAGTCGCGCTGGTGGCTGACGATCCCGAACTCCTGCACGATCGCGACCGACGCGCGCGCCGAGAACCCGAAGCCGATCCCGTAGCCGAGCGAGGCGTGGAGGTCGCTGTCTCGCTCGGGCGCGAGCGCGGCGCCGCCGTCCAGCCGGAGGTTGCGCAGCTGCTGGACGCCGGCCGTCAGCTCGATGACCTGGTGCAGCCCCTGGCCGCCGCCCAGGCGCCCGATCGCCGCGACGCCGAGCAGGTCGGCGGTGGCGGCGCAGCCGCTCTCGCAGCCGGCCAGCGCGGGGCGGTCGGCGAGGCCGAGGCCGCGCACCGCGGTGGCGACCGACGGCGCCCACGAGACCTGCGCGCCGAACGTCATCCCCGGCGCGACGGCGGTCTCGAGGGTCGCGCGGTACTGCAGCGTGTTGTCCGCGAAGTCCCACGACGCGTTCGTGCGGCCGTCGAGGATCGTCTCGGCCTGCAGCAGCCCGGCGGTGGCGGAGACCCACACGCTCGGCTCGCCGCGCGGGCCGCGCGACCGCGGCTGCGCGTGGGCCGCGGTGGCGACCAGCGCGAGCGACGCGAGCGCGAGGAAGGCGGGCAGCGGCCGGCCGGGAGCGCGGAGCACGGGGGCAGGATCCTCTCGACGTGTGCGGGGCGTCACGCATGGCGAGGGGCCACGGCGCGGTCGGCTTGCCGCTCTCGGGACGCGGTGGGTAACTTAGCGCCGCGTCTGCCACCTCGACACCAGCGGAGATCCGCGCGTGGTGGCCCCTCCTCCCACGCCGCGCCCCCACAGCGTGACCGTTCGCGACAGCCGCGTCACCGAGCAGCGCAACCCGCGCACCGTCGACATCGACCTCGCGTCGCCGCTCGGCATCGTCGACCTCATGAACGCGGAGGATCGCACGGTGGCGGACGCGGTGGCCTCGCAGCGCGAGCAGATCGCGCAGGCCGTGGCCGAGACCGAGGCGACCTTCCGCCGCGGCGGGCGGCTCTTCTACGCGGGCGCCGGCACGTCGGGCCGCCTCGGCGTGCTCGACGCGAGCGAGTGCCCGCCCACGTTCGGCGTCGGCTTCGACCTCGTGCAGGGGATGATCGCGGGCGGCGAGGCCGCGATGTTCCGCGCGCAGGAGGGCGCCGAGGACTCGCCCGAGGGCGGTGCCCGCGACGTGGACGCGCGCGGCGTGCGCGCGGGCGACTTCGTCATCGGCATCGCGGCCAGCGGCACCACGCCGTACGTGCGCGGCGTCCTGGCCCGCGCGAAGGCGCTCGGCGCGCGCACGGCGATCGTCGCCTGCTCGCCGCCGCCCGCCGCCACGCTGGAGCACGTGGACGTCCCGATCGTGACGATCACCGGCCCCGAGGTGCTCACCGGCTCGACGCGCCTGAAGGCCGGGACCGCGACGAAGCTCGTGCTCAACACCATCACGACGGGCGCGATGATCCGCGTCGGCAAGGCGTACGGCAACCTGATGGTGGACCTGCGCGCGACGAACGTGAAGCTCGTCGACCGCAGCGAGCGCATCGTGATGGAGGTCTGCGGCGTGGCGCGCGAGGACGCGCGCGCGCTCATCGAGCGCTCGGGCGGCAGCGTGAAGACGGCGATCGTCATGCAGAAGCTCGGCGTCGACCGCGACGCGGCCGAGCGCGCGCTGGAGGAGGCGGGCGGCGTGATCCGGCGCGTGGTGCCCGACGCGCCACCGCCCGTGACGGCCGGCGCGGGAGCCACGCAAGCGTGAGCGCCGCGCGCGGTCCCGACGTCTACGTCGGCCTGATGTCGGGCACCTCGACCGACGGCATCTCGGCGGCGGCCGCGCGCTTCCACCCCGACGGCGACGCGCTGGGCGTCGAGCTGCTGGGCTTCGTGCAGCAGCCCTACGACGCGGCGCAGCGCGCGCGCCTGCTGGCCGCGATGGAGTCGGGCAGCGCGCGCGACTACTGCATGCTGGGCGCGGACCTGGGCGGCTGGCTCGCCGACGCGGCCGCGGCGCTGCTCGCGGAGTGCGGCGTCGCGCGCGCGGACGTGCGCGCGGTCTGCTCGCACGGGCAGACGCTCTGGCACGAGCCCGGGCACTCGACGTGGCAGGCGGGGGAGTCCGCCGTGATCGCCGAGCGGCTGGGCGTAGACGTGGTGAGCGACTTCCGCGTGCGCGACGTCGCCGCGGGCGGGCAGGGCGCGCCGCTGGTGCCCATCGCCGACGCGCTGCTGTTCGCCGCGCCCGAGCACTGGCGCGCGCTGCAGAACCTCGGCGGCATCGGGAACGTGACCGTGGTGCCGCCGGCGCGCGGCGCCGCCGATCCGACCGCCGGCGTGCGCGCGTTCGACACGGGGCCCGGCGTCGCGGTGATCGACGCGGTCGCGCGCCGCGTGCGCCCGCAGCTGCCGTTCGACGTGGACGGGCGCCTGGCGCGCGCGGGCACGCCGGTGGCCGACGTCGTCGACGCGCTGCTCGCGGAGCCGTACTTCGCCGCGCCGCCGCCCAAGTCCACCGGGCGCGAGCTGTTCAGCGCCGCGTACACCGCGCGCCTGGTCGACGCCTGCCGCGCCGCGCGTCCGGCGGCGAGCGACGAGGACCTCGTCGCCACGGCCGTGTCGCTGACCGCGCGCAGCGTCGCCGACGCCTATCGGCGCTTCCTGCCCGAGCCGGTGCGCGAGGTGCTGCTCTCGGGCGGCGGCGCGCGCAATCCGGTGCTCGTCGAGTCCATCGCGCGCGAGCTGGCGGCGCGCGCGGACGCGCCCGCGGTGCGCGCGTTCGACGCCGTCTTCTTCGACGGCGAGGCGAAGGAGGCCGTGGCGTTCGCGCTGCTCGGCTTCCTGCACGTGGAGCGGCGCCCGGGCAACGTCCCCGGCGCCACCGGCGCGCGCGGGCCGCGCGTGCTCGGCAAGCTCACCCCGGCCGGCTGAGCGCGACGTGAGCGAGACTGCACGCCTCCTGATCCCCGCCGTCGTCGCGGATCCCAACGGCCGCTTCGAGGGCGCGCGCCCCGCGATCGCGGAGGCGCTGGCGCTCGGCGTCGGCGGCTTCGCGCTGTACGGCGGCGAGCAGGACGCGGTGCGCGCGCTGACGCGCGAGCTGCAGCAGAAGTCGCGCGTGCCGCTGCTCGTCGGCGCCGACATGGAGCGCGGCGCCGGGCAGCAGTTCGGCGGCGCCACGGGGCTGCCGCCGCTCGCCGCCATCGCGTCGCTCGACGACATGGAGGCGCTGCGCCGCGCCGCGCGCCTGACCGCGCGCGAGGCGCGCACGATGGGCGTGAACTGGACGTTCGGGCCCGTCTGCGACCTCGACCTCGAGCCGTCGAACCCGGTGCTCGGCACGCGCGTGCTCGGGAGCGACCCGGAGCGCGTGGCGCGGCTCGCCGTCGCGTGGATCGAGGCGTGCCAGGCCGAGGGCGTGGTGGCGTGCGCGAAGCACTTCCCGGGGCACGGGCGGACGACCGTCGATCCGCACCGCGCGCTGCCCGTCGTCGCGACCGACCGCGACACGCTGCACGCGACCGACCTCGCGCCGTTCCGCGCGGTGATCCAGGCCGGCGTCGCGTCGATGATGGCGGCGCACGTGTCGTATCCGTCGCTCGACCCGAGCGGGCTGCCGGCGACGCTCTCGCGCGAGCTGCTGACGTGGCTCCTGCGGCAGCAGATGCGCTACGACGGCCTGCTGGTCGCCGACGGGCTGCAGATGGGCGCGGTGATGCAGATCGCGGGGAGCGAGGGCGACGCGGCCGTGCGCGCGATCTCCGCGGGGTGCGACGTGCTGCTCGCGCCGCGCGACCTCGCGGGCACGGCCGCGGCGCTCGAGCGCGCGCTCGCCGACCGGGTGCTCGATCCCGTGCGCGTGCAGCAGAGCGTGCGGCGGCGGCTGAAGTGGGCGCAGTGGGCCGCGCCGCCGAACGACTGGCGCCGTCCCATCGCCGCCGACGCCGCCTGGGGCGCGCAGCTCGCCGACCGCGTCGTGCACGTCGCGCGCGGCGCCGAGCCGCGCATCGGCGGCGCGATCGAGCTCGTGATCGTGGACGACGACGCGCTGGCCGCGACCGACGGCGTGCCGGCGAGCGCGAGCCGGCTGCCGAGCCGCGAGCCGCTGGCCGAGGCGCTGCGGCGTGCGGGTGTGGACCTGCGGGCCGCGGGCGCGGACGCCGGTGCGACGACGCGCGTGGTGGCGCTGTTCGGCGAGGTGCGCCCGTGGAAGGGGCGCGCGGGCTTCGCGCCCGAGTCGCTGGCGGCGGTGCGCGCGGCGTGCG